>CAYZZD010000025.1:0-7684 GCA_964482675.1 uncultured Candidatus Saccharibacteria bacterium | reverse complement strand
AAAATCATTGTTACCACTTCCTGATAAATGGGAAGGACTGGTCAATGATGACGAACGCTACCGAAAGCGCTATTTGGATATTTTGATGAACCAGGAACTGCATGAACTTTTCGTAAAAAAAGCGAAGTTTTGGGACGCGACCCGGAAATTTATGGAGGTACAAGGATTTCTTTCGGTTGAAACCCCGACACTTGAACTAACAACTGGTGGCGCCGAAGCAAATCCATTTAAGACCTACCATAAGGATTTTGATGTAAACGTTTTTCTTCGCATTTCAATTGGAGAATTATGGCAAAAGCGTCTCATGGCTGCAGGATTTCCTAAGACTTTTGAAATTGGGCGAGCATATCGAAACGAGGGAACAAGCCCTGAACATTTGCAAGAATTCACTAATATGGAATTTTACTGGGCGTATGCTGATTACAAAGATGGCATGAAATTGACTCAGGAAATGTATCAGTATATTGCAAAAGAAACATTTAGAAAGACGGAGTTTGCAACTCGCGGACATACGTTTGACTTGGCTGGAGAATGGCCGGTAATTGAATACGTTGAAGAAATTAAAAAACAAACCGGTATTGATGTTTTAAGTGCATCCGAATCCGACATGAAGGTAAAACTTGATGAGCTTGGGGTAAAATACGAAGGTGCAAACCGCGAACGCCTTACCGATACGCTTTGGAAGTATTGTCGCAAAACAATTAGTGGACCTGCTTTTTTGGTTCATCATCCAAAATTGGTTTCTCCGCTTGCTAAAGAATCAGTTGAAAAACCAGGAACCGTTGAACGCTTTCAGGTTTTGATTGCGGGATCAGAAGTAGGAAATGGATTCTCGGAACTTAATGATCCGATTGATCAGCGCGAACGATTTTTGTTGCAGCAAAAACTTATCGAGTCAGGTGATGAAGAGGCAATGCAGCCCGAATGGGAATTTGTTGAGATGCTTGAACACGGTATGCCGCCAACATGTGGTTTTGGATTTGGCGAGCGATTATTTGCATTCATGGTAGACAAGCCGATTCGCGAAACGCAGTTGTTTCCATTAATGCGGCCGAAAACTGATCAATAGAAAAGGAGGGGCGCTTTGGCTAACCCCTCCAGTAACTAACCACTTTTGATTAGTTTTGAATATGCCCGCCCGCATAGGTAGAACCGTTCCATCCGTAAACGGATGTTGGCCCGTTATAGTTACGGGCATGGTGGCGAGCTTAGTTCAGTGTACTTTTTTTAATTGCAACAGCAAGACTATTTTTTTGTTTCCAATTTATGCGGATTGTGCATTGTGCACATCTTGTTGCTGCAGCGTTCAGGGATTGTTTTAGTTCCTTCCATCATTAAGCTGCCGCAGAGATCACAAATAGCACCGGTAGGTTTTGCCTTGATTGCATTTTTACAATCCGGATAATTGCTGCATGAATAAAAGATACCAAAGCGGCCTTTGCGTTCAACCATTTCGCCTTTTTTACAGACATTGCAGGCGACACCTGTTTTCTTTTTTGCCGCTTCTTCTGGATCTTCCTGAATGTATTTACACTTCGGATAGCGATTACATGAAATAAACGTGCCAAAGCGTCCTTCGCGGATAACTAATTTACCATCATGCTTTTCGCCGCAATCAGGGCATGCCTTGCCAATCTCTTTTGGACCTTCCATTATTTTTCCTTCGGCTGTGCGAGCACCTGCACAATCAGGATATTTGCTGCAAGACATGAACTTGCCATTCTTGGAAAGCTTCCAGATCATGTCAGCGCCACAAAGCGGACACTTAAATTCTTTCGGTGCTTCGCCCAGATTGGTGATTTTCTCGATCTTATCTTTTGCTTTTACGTCTTTGGTAAATGGTCCGTAAAAATCCTTAAGGGTTTTTACGTATTCCGCCTTTCCGGTCGATATCTCATCAAGATCGTCTTCCATTTTTGCGGTAAATGTATCACTGATATAGTCGGCAAAATTATTTTCAAGAAATGTCGAAACGACATCACCCGTATCGGTTGGGAAAAGGGTTCGGCCTTCCTTGGTTACGTAACCGCGTTCCTCAAGCGTGCGCATGATCGATGCGTAGGTTGAAGGGCGGCCGATACCACGCGCTTCAAGTTCTTTGACAAGCCCTGCCTCGCTATAGCGGCTTGGCGGTTGGGTTTGCTTTTCTTCAGAATTCAAATCCAAAAGCTTTAAAGGTTCACCTTCATTTACTTCAGGCAGTTCAACGTCTTCGCCGCGGGCACCAGCATCAACTTTAAGCCATCCATCAAATAATACGCGCGATCCGTTTGCATTGAATTCGGGAAAATCTTTTTCGCCTTCAATAACCGCACTTACTTTTGTCTTCAATAATTTTGCATCAGCCATCTGTGACGAGACTGTACGTTCCCAGATAAGTTTATATAACCGCTGCTGTTCGTCGTTATTGCCGGCTGAAAAAGCGCTTGCGTGTGTTGGGCGGATCGCTTCATGAGCCTCTTGTGCGTTTTTGGATTTGGTTTTAAATACACGTGCTTCGACATACTGCTTGCCGTATTTTTTTTCTACGACACCCAAAATTTCTCCTAATGCCTGCTTTGACAGCGAGGTGCTATCGGTTCGCATGTAGGTAATATGGCCCGCTTCATAAAGTTTTTGCGCGATTTGCATCGTGCGTGAAGGCGAATACCCCAAACGGGTGCTGGCAGTTTGCTGCAAGGTTGATGTGGTAAATGGTGCGCGCGGACTGCGCTTTTGTTCGGATGCTTTGACGCCGCTTACAATCCAAGTGCCTTTTTTGCCTAATGCGAGGATTTTCTCCATTACTTTTTGGTCACGCGGTTCATCGGCGCAGGTAAGGGTTAGTTGATCTTGGCGTTTTGTTTCGAACAATCCCGAAAGGATCCAGTAGGTTTCGGGAATAAATGCGCGGATCTCGCGCTCGCGTTCCATGATAATACGCAAGGCGGGGGATTGTACGCGTCCAGCTGAAAGGCCGTAGCGCACTTTTTTCCAAATAAGGCCGGATAGGTCATAGCCAAACAGGCGATCTAATACGCGGCGTGCTTCTTGTGCCCTAACCAAGTCGGCATCAATATCGCGCGGATGCTTCAATGCTTCTTCGACAGCCTCTTTGGTGATTTCGTGGTAAGTTACTCGTTTTATATTTTTCGGTTTCTTTTTTCCATCCTTAAGAAGTTCTTGGATATGCCATGAAATCGCCTCTCCTTCGCGGTCGGGGTCGGTCGCTAAAATAACCTCATCGGCTTTCGCGGCAAGATTTTTTAGTTCATTAACGACTTTTTCTTTACCTTTCGAGATCTCATAATGAGGGACAAAACCCCCTTCGATGTTGATTGCTTTTTTGTTACTTTTAGGAAGATCGCGAATATGGCCTACCGATGCGCGCACAGTATAAGTGCCACCCAGATATTTCTCGATGGTTTTTGCTTTTGATGGTGACTCGACGATGAGGAGCTTCATAGAGATGTATGCGTATTAATAACACTGAATATATTTTTTAGCAAATGAGGCAAAAAATATCCCCGCTGCAGGACGCGAGCGGGGAATGCCATAATGTATGAACATTACGGTTATGGGCATGTCTGATTATGCCCGGCGGGAATTTTTAGTACTGTGACAACCGGAGCCTTTGCCTGTGTTTGGGCAAAACTGAGGTGGAAAACAAAATGATTTAAAATGGTAAATATTACTGCGATTATCGCAGATAGGGTGCCGGCGCTTGATGCGTGTTTCATGGCTTACCTCCTTGTTTTCGTTCGTGAATCTTAGGGTATGTATATGCGCTTCAAAATGAAAAGTCAAACGCGTCGGACCTCGCCTAATTCTTCTTTGATAAGTCCTTTAATCTCGAGTGTCGAAAGGGCAACATTTGCTTCATGCACTAATAGACCTGAGGTTTTAATTAAGTCGCCTTTAGGAATGGGTGCAATAAGTTGCTTCATCAGTACGCGCTCATTATCGGTTAAATCAAGATCGTCCACGTTGAATGAACCCGGTGTTTGGGTTTCGATATGAAAATGCTCAAGGATATCTTGTACACAGGTTATGGGTGTCGCACCTTCGCGAAGAAGCTGATTGGTGCCACCCGAATAATCACTGGTAATAGGCCCCGGAACCGACAGTACGTCGCGGTTGTACTCAGTTGCCAGTTTTGCGGTGATCCGGGTACCTGATTTATTTTCGGCTTCAATGACCAAAACGGCGTCACTCATGCCAGCCATCAAGCGGTTGCGGCGCGGAAACGACCAGTTAGTAGCCTTAAAATCATTTTCGAATTCCGAGATCAGGCAGCCGCCGCGCTCTACTATAGTATGCGCCAGTAATACGTTTGCCCGCGGATAGATGGCGCTATCGGACAAGCCTGAACCGGGAAATGCGATCGTCGGTAAACCGACGCGGATTGCGGTCTCAAGCGCGACCGTATCCATACCAAGCGCAAGCCCCGAGATGATGACAAATGGGTATCCTTTTAATCCCTCAATGAGCATCTCGCAGGCAATTTTGCCATATTGTGTGTATTTGCGTGAACCAATAACAGTTAGGTGAAAAAGATTATCAGCAGGCAATGTTCCGCGCATGTGAAGCTTTTTTGGCGCATCGGGGATTTCGCGCAAACGTCTGGGGATGCCGATAGAATGTTCCATTGCGAGGATTATAGCATCCTGAAATCTGCTACTCAAACCTCGCGTCAATTTTTTGCCCCCACTATCCTAAAGATATAACCCCTTCTCGTAGCTGTTTGCTGGCGCGAATTTCGAAAAAGGCTCTACGCTCGACCAAACTTGAGCTTGCCCTGTGCGAGTCTTTTGGATAGCAAGGGAGGTGTTACAAGAAAGCAGTCCCTTTCTTTTTGTGATATTTTTGCTACACTTTGCCAATATGTTGGATATTAAGTTTATTCGTGAAAACACTGATCTTGTCAAAAATGCTATTGCCGTAAAAGGAGTTGCAATCGACTTTGATGCATTTTTAAAAACCGATGCCGAGCGCCTGCACATGATGCAGATTCTTGATGAACATCGTGCCCACCAAAACCGCCTTTCTGACACTGTTCAAAGTGCTCCGGCGGACGAACGACCTAAAATTATCGAAGAGCTGAAACAATTAAAAGAGACCATCAAGACCCTCGAAGCCCAGTATGCTCCACTTGATGCATTGTGGAATGATTTTATGTTACGCATTCCTAATATTCCCGACATTAGTGCTCCGGTTGGAAAAGATGAATCTGAAAATGTGCCTATAAAAATATGGGGGGAAAAAACACAATTTGATTTTGAGCCCAAGGACCATATCGAAATAATGACAACGTTAGGGATGCTTGATCTTGAGCGCGGTGTAAAAGTGCATGGGTTCCGCGGTTACTTTCTAAAAGGAGATGCAGTACGTCTGTGTTTTGCAATATGGAATTATGCGATGGATTTTTGGGGGAGGAAAGGCTTTAATCCTATAATCCCGCCAATAAATACAAAACGTGAACCACTCGTCGGTTGCGCATTTGTTCCTCAGGGTGAGCCTGATATTTATAAAGCACAGGATGAAAGTTATTTTGTTGGGACCTCAGAGGTTCCTTTGATGGGTATGTATATGGATGAAGTGCTTGATCGTTCGATGTTTCCAGTGAAGATGCTTGGGTTCTCGCCATGTTTTCGACTCGAGGCAGGAAGTTATGCAAAAGATGTAAAAGGGCTGATCCGTGTACATGAATTTTATAAATTTGAACAAGTGGTACTCTGTGAAGGTAGTCATGAACAATCAGTGCAATTTCATGATGAAATACAGCGAAACGTCGAGGAATTTATCGAGACGCTTGGTATTCCGTATCAGGTTGTTGATGCATGTACTGGAGATATGGGGCTTGGTAAGGTGCGTATGTATGATACTAATTTGTGGGTGCCAAAAGAACAAACCTATCGTGAAATCTCAAGCGCTTCCTACTTCCATGATTTTCAGACACGCCGCTTAAATATCAGGTACCGTGACGAAATGAATCAGCTCCGATTTGCGCATTCGCTTAATTGTACCGCTATCCCAACCCCACGTATTTTGGTTTCGCTTGTTGAAAACTGCCAAACTGCCGATGGTTCGATTCGTATTCCTGAAGTTCTACAAAAATATTTTGGTTCTGACACCATCCGTAAGGTATAATGCGTACATATGGCGCAGCGGTTTGACCATGAAGGTGCGGTAGCAAAAAAGCGCAAAGAAGTGCGTCGTATGATTCGTACCCGTGTCGGAGCTTTTTTTGGCAACGTCATTATCGCAGCCATCATATTTGTATTAGTGTATCCTCGGATGTATATCACAACGATCACCACGAGTGGTTTTGCGGTATCAGATGAAACAGCGGTGCGTGATACTGTGCGCGCCTATTTGGATAAAAAAATCCTTGGAATCATTCCGCATTGGCATCGTTTATTGATTGATACACCGCAATTAAAGCAAGAATTGAAAGCGCGTTATCCTGTATTTCAATCGGTTGCTATTGCTATAGATAGACAGACATTAAGCGTGAAGGTAGATGAAGAGCGGGCACCTTACATATGGTGTGAATCTGAAACTGCAGATAAGCCATTTCCGGTTTGTGCTTATTTAAGCACCTCAGGCAAACTTATTGAAGAAGCGCCGTATGTTTCAGAAACAGCCAAATTACTGTTTCATACGAAGGAGGGGAAAATTGGCGAAATTGCCATTGCTCCTGATTTGCTTGCGAAGGCCGCCTCTTACCAAGGGACATTGGCAAGTCTGGGATTTGATGTGCGTGAAATAACCATCGGCATAGCTGATATTGAATGTGTAGGCCGGTTTGCAAAAAACAGTAGTGAGCGCACGATGGTGTATGCATCACTCCAGGATGATCCAAAGACCGTTGCCGCGTACATTGAAGTATTATTGCGCGACGAAGCATTTGCTCAGTCATTTATATCAAAACCACTCGAATATATTGATGCGCGGTTCGGCAAGATTTTATATTATCGCTTTCAGTAATTATGGATTCTTTCTGGAAAAAACTGCCAAAACCCTTTTTCGCATTGGCGCCTATGGCTGATGTTACTGATGCTGCTTTTCGCCGTATTGTAGCGCAGCGAGCTAAACCTGATGTGTTATGGACCGAATTCGTTTCTGCTGATGGCTTAATGCACGAAAAAGGAAAAGAAATTTTACTGAAAGATCTTTTATATACCGAAGCCGAGCGACCGATTGTGGTGCAATTGTTTTCTTCGAATCCGGACAACATGCGTCGGGCTGCAAAACTGTGTGCTGAAATGGGATTTGATTGCATAGATATTAATATGGGTTGTCCAGATCGGACCATCGAAAAACAAGGCTGCGGATCTGCGATGATCAATACGCCGGATGTTTCGATCAATATTATCCGAGCGGCACGTGAGGGTATCGCTGAAGCAAATAAAATGATTCCTCTTTCAGTGAAAACACGTGTTGGTTACAATGCTGAAAGTATTGATTCGTGGATAGGGTTATTGCTTCGGCAAAATCTTGATGCTCTGACCGTACATGCACGTACCCGCAAGGATATGTCGAAGGTCCCGGCGAATTGGGACTATATTACCCGTGTTGTTCAATTGCGAAACAAGATTGCTCCCCGGACAGTTATTATAGGCAATGGAGATGTCATGGATCTTGGTGACGGGGAACACAAGGCACTGCAAACCGGCTGCGATGGAATCATGATTGGCCGTGC
>CAYZZD010000024.1:0-7752 GCA_964482675.1 uncultured Candidatus Saccharibacteria bacterium | reverse complement strand
TCGGCGCAAAAATAATACTTTTTATCTTATTCACAAGACTTCTTCCATATTTTTATTTTCGGCAACACCCAGCTGTCTCCTGAGCTCCTCAATCTTTTTCTGATCTTGAAGCTTTTGATCTTCTTGCAATCTTTGATCAACGGCGCTTCGAAAAGACGTCCCAAGGCCGCTCATGACAAGATCTGGATCTTCACCCTTATGGATACGCTCAGCGTATTCTTTTACTTTCTCCTGCGACCCAGGCAAGAAATTTTTATTATCTGGAGATTTCATAAATATTTTCGATTATATCATTTTAACGACAAACCGACAGCGACTCATATGCCTTAGCAGCATTCCGAAAAAGTTGCTAAAATACCCTTACAAGGCTTGAACTCGTGGGTACTGAACCCACCTGCCCCGCAACGTAAGAATGTTGATTTGCATAGCTTTTTGGAGTGAATTTGATCAAGGATGATGGGACGTTAGAGCCTTATGTATTTCCCTGATATAATTTCTTTTATGGATAATCAGGTAATTAAGAAATTTGGCTGGCTAGACATACCAAAGTCAATCTGGCATTTTTTAGACAAAGACAAACCGAGGTGGGTATTTTTTAATGTGTTGTTATTTGTAATTCTATTTTATGAACTCGTTCCTGCATTTGTAGTAGGCAAGATAATTGATTTTTTTACTAAATATCAAGCGGGTGATTCTCTCCAAACTTTCTATATCTATGTAATCTTTCTAGGGGTTACTTACACTATTGTTTCTCTTATTAGATTAGGAACTAAGAATAAGCTTAAAAAGATAAGTATTTCCGCCAGAACTCGTGCACGAGTATCTGGCTTTGAAAATCTAATCAACCTTCCTCTTCAATGGCACGCCCAAGAAAATACTGGAAATAAGATTGAGCGTGTATTTACGGGTAGCCAGGCACTTAGAGATTGGTCCAGTTTTACTAATAATACAATATTTCCAGTCGCAGTCTCCTTTATTGGTGTCTTAACAGTATTTATTTTCTTAAGTCCGATATTTTTTATTTTCCTTCTAACATATGCTGCTTTATTCTTTGCAACAGAATGGTATTTCAATAGAAAAATTGCTGAACTTAACGAGCAATACAATCGCTCTAAGCAAGAATCAACAGGAACTTATGTAGAGAGCACGGGTAACCTTTTGTCTATCAAGGCTATGGGTTCTGAAAAACATCTTAATTTACGAGTCCAGAAAACTGAGGAATCTGCTAGAGATATTCAATACATAATAGCTGATACAGGTAGTCGCAAATGGTATACATTCCAAACCATTAATGGAATCTCTTTTATTTTATTCTTCTTCTTGTTAGGTCATCAGCTAGTTGCGGGCATCCTCACTGTCGGCTCAATTATGGTGTATTACACCTATTTCAATAAACTTCGTGATGCGGCTGCCGATGCCACTGATGCTATCTCAGAAGTAATAGGACTTAAATCTGATTTGGCAAATATGATGCCTATATTCTTTGAGCAATCAACGATAAAAACGGGACATCAAAAATTCCCTAGAAGATGGGATAAAATTGAAATTAAAAATGGAGATTTCTCTTATCCATCAGGGAAAAAAGCACTTAGTAATGTAAATCTATCTTTAAGCAGAAATGAGAAACTTGGTATAGCAGGGGCTTCGGGAAGTGGTAAATCAACTCTAGTTAAGATGTTGTTGGGGTTATATGCCCTAGAGAAGGGTGATTTTAGAATCGGAGACCGATACTACTATGATATTGCTCATGATGACCTAATTCGAAACATTGCTGTTGTATTGCAAGAAACTGAATTATTCAATCTATCTCTTAAGGATAATATCACTGGACTTAAAACCGTAGACCCAGATTTACTGGAACTGGCAATAGACATATCTCAACTCAAAGATGTTTTGAATAAGTTGCCTGATGGTTTAGACACCCTAGTAGGAGAGAAGGGTTATAAACTTTCTGGTGGTGAGAGACAGAGATTGGGTATTGCTAGAGCCATCTGTAAAAATGCTCCAATTCTCCTTCTTGATGAGGCAACCTCCGCTTTGGATAGTAAAACTGAAAAGAAGATTATGGATAAACTATTATCCAAATTTAGCAACGAGAAAACTCTCATAATCATTGCTCACCGTATTTCCACGCTTAAGGATACTGACAGGGTCGTTGTTTTTGAAGAAGGTTCTATTCTTGAGGAAGGTACTTACAATACTTTAGTCGCAAACCCCAAGTCTCACCTGGGACAACTTTATGCTCTCCAGAGTAGCAGTGGCTTAAACTAATAACTGCCATTACCACTTCTTCACTATGTCAAACTTAGTGTAATCTGATAGTATTAAAGAGGTTCTAACTCCGTCTAATACCCTCCGCAATCATAATTTGAACCGATTTTTTTGCGGAGTATACTGGGTTCATGGAACCCTTGGCTTCAAAAATACGCCCAAAAACACTTGATGAATTTGTCGGCCAAACGCATTTGGTTGGCTTTGCCAATGATACAACCCCTGCGGGACCGCTTCGTATTGCAATTGAACAAAAGCACTTATTTTCATTTATCTTATGGGGACCTCCAGGGGTTGGAAAAACAACACTTGCACGTTTATATGCCAAAGCCCTAAACGCTGACTATCATGAACTGTCAGCTGTATCTGCAGGAAAAGAAGACATCCGTAGAATCTTAGAAGGTACTGGAGATCTATTTGGCCCAAAGATTTTATTTTTAGACGAAATTCATCGCTTTAACAAAGCGCAGCAAGACTACCTGTTGCCTGCTGTCGAATCCGGCAAGCTGACGTTAATTGGCGCCACAACCGAAAACCCATCATTCGAGGTTATTCCCGCTCTATTGTCTCGCTGTCGCGTATTTGTCCTAGAAGAACTTTCTGCAACCGATCTTGGCAGCATCATTGACCGCACCGGTTTTACGATCGACGCACCATCCCGTAACTGGCTCATCGAAATGTCGGGCGGTGACGCGCGGCAAATGATCGCAATGATCGAAAACACGATGCGTCTGTACCAAGACATCACGGTCGAGAACCTTAAGCAAACTTTGCAATCGAAGTTTTTACGCTACGACAAAAAAGGCGAAGAACACTACAACACCATATCGGCTTTTATTAAAAGTATGCGTGCATCACAGCCTGATGCGGCGTTGTACTATTTAGCACGCATGATCGAATCGGGCGAAGATCCCAAGTTTATTGCACGACGGATGGTCATCTTTGCCTCTGAAGATATCGGCATGCAAGACCCGAACGCATTAGCATTAGCAAACGCCGTATTTCGCGCCGTCGAAACTATTGGGTATCCAGAAGCGGGCATCAATTTGTCGCACGGAGTTATCTATTTATCTAAAGCGCCCAAAAGTAAAGCGGCTTACTATGCTTACTTGGCTGCAACTGAGGATGCAAAAACACATGGCAATCTGACTATTCCATTAAACATCCGCAATGCGTCGACAAAACTCATGAAAGATCTTGGGTACGGTGAAGGTTACGAACGATATACTAAAGACGATTTACTGCCCGACCAGATCAAAGGTGCTCACTATTTTGACCCGGACCAGTACGATCAATAGTAGATGTTGCAAAGTATAAAACGTGCTACTATGAATTATATGAAATGGGGTATAAAAATATTGATAGCAGTAATGATAATGATTATCGCAGGTATTGTAAGCTATGCCGTTTTTTCACAGAGTGAAAAAGTACTAAATCCAGAACCCATTGCCTGCACCATGGAGGCAAAAATGTGCCCCGATGGTTCGTACGTGGGACGCACGGGACCTTTGTGTGAATTTGCCCCCTGCCCTGTTGATCCTGCCGTTGGTTGGGAAAACGCCTCGAGTATATCGGCAAACATTGATTTTAAATATCCGAAAGATATTGGCACTACGTATATCCACCCAGTCGATTGGCCGCCACAATTTACTATTTTAAATACAGCATTTACTTGTACCGAGGCAGGAGCCGAAATGGCGCGTGCGGGCAAAACTGAAATTCGTATGATTGGTGCAACACCCTATTGCATCACTACTGAAAGTGAAGGTGCAGCGGGTAGTACCTATACCAATTTTGCCTACGCATTCGCATACGGACAGCAGACGGCAATCATGACTTTTAGCTTGCGCAGCGTCCAGTGTGGTAATTACGATGAAAGCGAACGCATCGCATGCGAAAATGAACGCGATGCCTTTTCGATTGATACTATTGCAAACCGTATCGCCCAAAGCATCACTCCGTCAACAACAAAATAATTCTTACTAGAACAAAGAAAAACACCCCGCGTAAGGGTGTTTTTCTGTAAGGGTCGAAATTATTGATTGAGTGCCAAGTGAGGGTTCACATGCACGGTAGACTGTTGAGAGACCTTACCCATCACGTACTTCACCAATTTGATGTAGTCGGGACGAATATGACTTGGGTTATAAGCCTCAAGGATCTGCTCGGTCGTCTTACCGGCATAGTACTTGCTGGTATTTGGGTCTTCACCGGCCAAGTGGCGCGTTACAACTTCGATTGATTCATCAAAGCTTTTGAAGGCAATTTTACATGAACCAAATCCGAACAAGTTATAGGCACCTTTAGGGTTTTTACAGACCTGCTTTCCCGCTTCGGTTTCGATCGTCATGATCCCCACCGTAAGTCGCCAATCCAGCTGGGGGTACTTATCGATCTCTTGAACGATCTTCATACCGTATCCAACCAAAGGCGAATTGCGTGATTTGAAAAAGTTGTCAACCTGAGCGGCGCGCTGAGCCTGAGTAAGGCCATCGACTACCACATCTGAACTATTCTTTGCATCTTGGGTCTCCGTGCTGATATCCTCGCTCTTCAGGCTGTGTACAGACCCGAAGAACGCAATACCAACGAGCATTATGATAAGTGCGAAGCGACCGAAGGATGCTGGTTTCTTTTGTATTAAACGAGTATCCATAAATGACAGTTGTGCTCTGTCGAACTCCGTAGATGTATTTCTTGAAATGCTTAAAATATAAGCGTTTCAAAGAAAAAAGCCCCATAACAGGACTTAAGGGGTATAGTAGCATAGTGGGGTGGTTTTGTCAAGATATGGCCACAAAACCCTTACTTGTCAAGGGTTTTAGATAAATTAGAAAAAACCTTTATTTTCAATATGGATTCATTGTTCCATTTGCTCAAAAGACGCATCTATGGCATGCTCTTAGGCGAACCAAAGCCTTGAGTATGGATAAGACAAGCTATGTATATGTAACACTCTCCCTGCTTCCTATCATATGGGAAGTAACAACATGGATACGTTACTGCTGGATATTTGTTTTTGAATCACTTTTTACCCGAAATCCAAAAAGTTTATACCAAAACCTCATCCGCGCCGAGGATGCAATGTTTCTCTCTCCTCAAAACACACTCGCAATTTTAGATAGGCAGCTAAGGGAATCCCGCCTGGGAGACAATGGCCAAATTAATCAATGGTCCCTTAAACAGTGCCTAACTATTTATTACGCAAACATCTTGCGTATTCCCCGTGAAAATAGCTCTGCCTGCGATGTCCATATACAGATTTTGTACCTGGATGTTATTATTGCCCAGCGGATCAAAGAACTGTTGCATGACCTATACTTCGAAAACAAGGAGGCTGGTAATGAAACGGCTTATGCACTGCTGGGTGCTTATATGTATTTTCTTGAACAAATAGAAGAACGACCCAAGGAACACGAGGTCATGCTTAACTCTGAGACCAGTGATCTATTTTATATCGGAATCGTCTCGTACGAGGAATTGCAAAATCGCCAACAAATAGTAAACAAGGGCAAAGATTTTTTTCTCCCTTATACATACGTCCGCAGAGATTACATACAGGGATACTTCCTTTACATAAAACAAAGATAAAAAACTTACTGATATACGATTAGCCTGCAAATGCAGGCTATTTATTTACAATATTTCATCCATAACAAAACGAGCGTTACGCGCGCTCGTCTTGTTTGGAAAAACGTGAGAAGTAAGCTTATGCTCGCTTCTTAGCAGCAGTCTTCTTCTTTGCAGCTTTTTTAGCTGGCTTCTTTGCTACTTTCTTTGCTTTCTTTTTTGCAGCCATAGTATTTGTGTACACGTTTACATATGACCAATAATGCTCGACCCGCGATCATCTTTTATTTTATTCAAACATGATCGTGTAGGTATATACATTGTACAAGACATGCACACACGTGTAAATAATTTTTTACATTTCCAGTTGTGGATAACTTGATTTGTATCTATACAAAGATACACTGTTTTTTGTTGCACAATTATTTTTTACGCATCATGTCGCGAACTATCTTCAGTGCGTGGCGAAATGGAAGCACCGAGAAATAAAATTTCATGTCGATAACAAAACGCAGCAGCCACGGCAGAACACCCGCGATTACAATGGTGTTGTATACGAATACTCCAAACCCGAAACCAATAGGAACAACATACGCAATCGATTTTTGAACGAAAGCTGTTTTCTGATGATGCATTTTATTGTCCGCATTAATTTGTTTTGCCAGATATACACCTTGTTTATCTGCAGTTTGCGCCAAGCCACTGAACTGGGTATCCGCACAATCCCCTAAAGCAAATACTCCGTCAAAACCCTGGACGCCAAGATACTCATCAACTATTATTTTTTTCTTCAAACTTAAGGGTAGTGCGGGTGTTGCAGTCAAAAGCGGATGTGAAGCAACGCCTGCAGCCCAGATTACCGTTTTCGCAGCGATCGTCATATCGGAAAGTGTAACGGTCCACGCTTTGCTTTCGACAACTTTGCGGTTGCATAAAATGCGCACACCTTTATTCTCGAGCTTACGAGTAATTGCCCGTTGTGCACGGGGAGGCAGCGTAGGAACTACAGTTGGATTTGATTCAACAATAGTAACTGACACCCGTGACGCAGGAATCTTATATGATTCTGCCAACGCGCGCGCGTGATCAATCAACTCTCCTGCAAGCTCAACACCAGAGACTCCTCCGCCAGCAATCACAAAATGAAACGCCATAAGTTGCTCATCGATATCAGAATTATGATGGCGTGCAAATAACTCTTTCACTCGATCATGCAGATGGTGCGCTTTACTGATTGATTTAAATCCAAACGAATGTTCCTCCATTCCCGGAATGCCGAAATAAGAATTCGTAACACCAAGCGCGATACATAATTTTTTGCCTGCATATATATTACCCGAGGCGCAGGTCACTGATTTCGTTACAAGATGAATGGCAGTGACAGGATCAACGATACAGGTCACCCGATCTGCGTACCTCATGTCTGCAAGTGGAATTGTAACGGTCGACGGCTCTGCTCCAATAACGATCCGATAAATGGCAGGATAATACTCGAAATACGACTTGTCGGTAATCAAGCATACCGAAAGTCCTGCCTTGGCGGCACCCTGAGCAAGTCGTACTCCTCCGAACCCTCCCCCAATCACCAATAAGTCATATATAGTGTCCATAGATACGTTGTAGTATACACGAAAAACGTGTATGCTGATAAATAGGAAACCCTGTAAGAAAACACCCCCACCAACGTCAATCATTATGAAAGGCACTCTCGAAAGCATATTCAATGAAGTATACGAAGCCCAGGCGGACGCGTTGTTTCGCTATTGCCTTTTTTTGACGCGCGACCGTAACCGCGCCCTAGACGCCTCCCAAGAGACTTTTGTTCGCTTTTTTGAATACCTTAAAAGTGGGAAAAAAGTCGATTATCCAAAGGCCTTTTTATTTCGGGCAGCTAAAAACTTCGTTATCGAC
>CAYZZD010000023.1:0-8140 GCA_964482675.1 uncultured Candidatus Saccharibacteria bacterium | reverse complement strand
CTTGAATATAACAAGGCACGTCAGGCAGGCATTACCCGAGAAATCGCAGAAATATCAGCAGGACAATTATCAATCGCATCGTAATTATTAATCATTATAAACCCAGCACACATTTATGAGTACAAAAAATACAGGAAAAATTGCACAGATTATCGGACCGGTCATCGACGTCGAATTCGACGAATCAGTACCAGCCGTCTATAACGCGCTTTCGGTAACCAAAAAAGATGGATCAACATTGATCCTTGAAACAGAGTTCCATATCGGGGACAAGACCGTGCGCACGGTTGCACTTGATAGTACCGATGGTCTTGAGCGTGGCATGGAAGTGACCGACACTGGATCAGCAATCACAACTCCTGTGGGTGCCGAAGTGCTGGGTAAAATATTCAATGTGCTGGGTGACCGCATCGATGGTGGTGAAGAAAAAGAAGTTGCCAAGGCGAAACGTCTTCCGATCCATCGTGAAGCGCCAAGTTTTGCTGACCAGTCGACCAAAGTTGAAGTACTTGAAACGGGTATCAAGGTTATCGATCTTATTTGTCCGGTCGTAAAGGGAGGTAAAGTAGGTCTGTTCGGGGGTGCCGGCGTGGGTAAGACTGTCGTCATTCAGGAACTTATTCACAACATTGCGCAAGAACACGGTGGATATTCGGTATTCGCCGGTGTGGGTGAACGAACCCGTGAAGGTAATGACTTGTATCACGAAATGAAAGATAGTGGCGTTCTTGATAAGGTTGCCATGGTGTTTGGACAGATGAACGAACCACCAGGTGCACGTTTGCGTGTTGCGCTGACCGGTCTTACCATGGCCGAATACTTCCGCGACGAGGAACATAAAGACGTGTTGCTGTTTATCGACAATATCTTCCGATTTACTCAGGCGGGTTCCGAGGTATCAGCGCTTTTGGGACGAACTCCTTCTGCGGTAGGATACCAGCCGACATTGGCATCAGAAATGGGTGGTTTGCAAGAACGTATTACCTCGACAAAAAACGGTTCGATTACTTCGTTTCAGGCGGTTTACGTACCGGCTGACGACACGACTGACCCTGCTCCGGCTACGACCTTTGCCCACTTGGACAGTACCGTGGTGCTTAACCGCGCACTTTCTGAATTGGGAATTTATCCTGCGGTAGACCCGCTTGATTCAAGCTCGACCATTCTTGATCCGAACATCGTCGGCGAAGATCACTACAACACCGCCCGCGAAGTACAGCGCGTATTGCAGCGCTATAAGGACCTGCAAGACATCATCGCCATCTTGGGTATGGAAGAACTTTCAGAAGAAGACAAGCAATTGGTTGTTCGCGCGCGCAAGATCCAAAAGTTCCTATCGCAGCCATTTTTCGTTGCCGAGCAGTTTACCGGTCGCCCCGGTGCTTATGTAAAGCGCGAAGATACCGTACGATCATTCAAGGAAATTCTTGAAGGTAAGCATGATGACAAGCCTGAGAGCGAATTCTACATGCGTGGTGCGTTTTAATTGATGTATTATGGTATCCGAATGGCCAACATTGCATAACGAACAAGAGAAGCAGGCACAAGAAGTGATTGCCTTAGTTGATGGTGTTATTGGTCGTAAATATGCCTTTGACCCAGCGCCGTTTGTAAAAATACTTGAACAAGTCAAAGAGTATAAAGATATTCTCGACGAGAATCCGCTCGTGCGCAAGGAGTTTGCCAAGCGACTATATGTTTTGATTGATAAGATTTGGCGCTCGGAAGCTGTTGTAAAAGCTGATACCAACGAAAGAAAAGCCGCGATTCTCGTACGACTAAAAGAAATGCAAAATACGCATCCTGATGGCGATTATTTGAATAATTTTCGCGGTGCATTTGTTGAAGCAAATAATGAATTCAACTCGCGCATGGATGTTATTGCACCCGAGGATTTTAAAAATCTTCAGTTGAATGAAAAAGAGTTGGCGCGTTTGTACTGGTTTGGTATCGTACGGTCATTGCAAACCGAAAACCGTCCTGATTTTATTCGCAATACGCTGGATGCCCCCGAGTTACAAGCGCAAGGTAATGCGGTTGATGCACAATTGACTGCAGATATGAATAATATCAATCCACTGTTAAAGACTATTTTTGATCGATTAGTAGTAGAATACGGATACGAGCCCGAAAAACTCGCCGGCTAAACCATATGAAAACCATCGCATTTCGAATCATAACTCCCGAAAAAGCGCTTTTTGATAAAGAAGTGGCTTCTGTTAGTGTACCAACCGAGTCAGGCGAAATTACCATTTTGCCGGACCATATTCCGCTTATTTCTGTAGTTGCCTCTGGTGATGTGGTTGTGCGCACCCCTGAAGGAGCCGAAGAGCCGTTTACAGTAGTTAGCGGGCTTTTGACGGTTGAACCAAACCAAGTAACGCTATTGGCCGACTTTGCCGAACACGTTGATACCCGCAGCGACGAGGTTATTGCTGCCGCCGAAGCGCGTGCAGTTGAACTGCAAAATCAAAACCTGGATGTCGTCGAAGACGCATACTTGGTTGCCGAACTTGAGCGATCGTTGGCTCGAGTGCGAAGTCATAGTAAGTGGAAAGGACGACGGAAGAACTCTTAGATAAAAGCAATAGTTTTGCATGATTCAACCCGTAGATATAAAAAAAGAAATCAAAAAAGACCCCCTTTGCAACGGGATGATGCTCAGCAAAATTATCGGGGAATTAAGGTATCCTGGGTATTAAGTTTCCAAGGCGCTCATGAGTTGCGCAATAATTCTTCAGTTTGGAGAATTCGTGCCATTCAGCATGACAATTTTTTTCCAGATGTCTGTTTTGATGTAAATAAGAGCGAGAATCCTGAGTTTGCTATTCTTCACCAAGATACGACCTTTTGGATCGAAGGGGAAATAGCAGAAGTTGTTGGTCATGGGACAGAAATAAATTTAAAGAATTGTGTCGTTCGCTTTACTAAGGAATATAAGAAAACAGAGCCGACCCCGATTCAAAATAATTATATGAATTCCCAGATTCATTACGGTGCAGGGGATATTGTTACTGGAGATAAAAAACAAGTTTTACATATTGAGAAACAAATCCAAAAACAGCCTTGGTATAAAAAAATGTTTTGGAGATTTATTATTCCTACTCTAGTAGTAATTATTGCTGGAGCTGTGTTGTATTTTAAGGGCTGGAATTAAATTCGTTTACTTATTTATGTCTCAAATCGAAATATACAAAAGCAAAGATTATGGAGTAACGTTTTACTTTACTCATTCCGACCAGGATTTTACGACTGGTCTAATGGTTATTGCTGCGCACTACGAATTGCCAAAACATAACCGACCTTTGGCTGTTGAAAATTTGGTTCAAATTTCGGGTACTTGCCTTATGAAGCTTTTTACCGACGAAACCAATTTTACCGAACATATTTTACAAAAAGGCGATCACTTGGTAATCTCGCAAGGGCAATATCATATTCATGCAAACCCACATGACATCGAATCGGTAACCCTATTTAAAGCGGCAGGTGATATAACCGCAGTAATGGATATTTTGCGAAAAGAATTTGATTTTGTGAAAAGTTTGTAAGCTAAATACTATGTCTTTGGAAGCGCCAAATAAAAATAAACTCAATCTTGAAAATACTCTTTCTGTGTACAATAAAGAGGGAAAGGCCCTTGAAGAGAAATTTGCTCCTGAAATACAAAAGACGGTAGATAAGATTTCAGAATATTTAAAGTTGGATTCTTTTGAAGAATTCCAGGCGAAAAAAGAAATGGCCCCTGAATATCGCATAGGTATTAATATGAATCGATTCGTTTTTGAAGATTTTCTTGGGCAAAACCTTGAAATCAATGTAGATCCAGGAGGAAAATCCGGTTACTGTATTACATATGATCCGTATGGTTTTATGAATGAAGATGATGTATCTGAAGAAAGGCCAGAAAATGTACAAGAAATGATCAATAAAACAGTTTCTCAACATGAAAGAAAAGAAGTTTCTGGAATAGTATGGAGCTCAAAAGGAATTATGAAAAATGGTTTTGTTAGCGATATTCCCCATAACGGGTTATGGGTTAGCCCTGCCGTGAAAGGTAATTCGATTGGATACGGATTGTATCGCCTTCATGAAAAACTTTTTGGCGAAATGAAGCAAGAAGAAGCTGTTCGGCTATCACTTTTAAAGTTGTATTTACGTTTAGGATTTAAACCCAAAGCAGTTCTTAATCCACTTGATGGTAAAAGTATGGAAAAATTTGATATAAGCCATGTGGTTGAATCATACTTAAAAGAACAAAAAGAAGATTTAGATTTTCCGATTTATATGGAGCGTTACTAACACTATGCGATTATGTAGCTATAAATCAAAAAACAGCAGCACTTTGGTGCAGCTGTTTTTTAAATAACTTACGCGGTGCTAATTTGGTTTTTGTAGTGAATTAGCCGAATGCTTCTAATGTGTTGATCCGGTTTCTTAGGTTTGGGTGAGTTCTAAAAAATATTTGATTGATGTAGTAGTATAATTTGCCTCGTTGTTGAGACTGTGATGCTAAGGTTTTTCTGTAACTATTTGCAGCTAATAGTCCTTGAGCTACTAATTGTGATCAGAAAATCTTTGCTGCATAATGATCTGCGGCATATTCGGCATATCGTCGTATGCAACTTTCAAGCACCAGAATAAAGGGTAATAAGTAAGGATGTACTGCACATATAAATATATATGCAATAAGGCGAATAGTTCGTGAGCGGGCATCTCGATGTTGGTAATGTGCAAACTCGTGCAGCATAACTGCGGCAATCGATAAATGATTTTCAAAATGCGGCAGTACATTACAGTTTATTACAATAAATCCAGTATGATCATTATTGGTAAAAACATTTTCGAAATCTGCCATCGCAAATCCAAGCATAGTGTCAGTTTGAACCGCAGAAAGTATTACATCGTCAGTATGTGGAGCGGCAATTGCGTATGCTTGTGCCAGTTTTTTATAATCTACGTCATTTAATTCTGTGTTATGCTTTCGATCATCAATAAAGCAATGCTTTAAAAGAAAAATCTCAGTAAATATTGACCGATTGGTAGTAAAATATGAACCGTTTATTATAATTATAATAATTACTATTACAGCACGAACCAGGAGCAATATAATTGAATATCCTAATGAGTCGTAGTCGAAGTAGGTGCTTATTAACCATAATGCATCACATGCCAAAAAAATCGTAAAGATCCATACAATAAAATTAAATGGCGATGCTTTGCCAATAAAAGGTGCTTTTACTAGTTGCATAGTTCAGGGTTTAATTGTTAATGAGATTGGCGTAATTAAAGCTTTTTCGACCTCTGTTGTCAAACAAAAGCACATTTAAACGCCGGCTGTTGAGCCGGCGTTTTTTCTTACTTAGGTAACCATCTTTTTTGAAACTTGAGTGCGCTTTTTGCCGCATTCTTACGGGCCTCTCTTTTGCTGCGACCTTTACCTGTATAAGTATGGCCATTGCCGTGAGGAATATGAACTGTGGCCATATAATCATGATCGCTCTCAAGTTTGCCTTTTTGCTGGACAGTAAAGCGTACATGGCCAGAGAAATGCTCCTGATATGTCTCAACAAAAGTCTGAGTGTTTCCCTTAATTGAATTTTTTGTTTTCATTACATCTGGTTTTGTGCTTGAAAAATCTTCCACTGATTAAAGCAGAAAATTCTCTTTTGTCAATCACGCACCTGATTTATTCAAATAAATTATCGATACTCCAAAATATCTCCCGGCTGGCAATCAAGCGCTTTGCAAATTGCTTCTAGGGTCGAAAGACGAATCGCTTTTGCTTTGCCGTTTTTTAATATCGAGATATTGGCCATAGTGATGCCGACCTTCTCGGCAAGTTCGGTTACGCTCATTTTGCGCTTTGCAAGCATGATGTCGATGTTGATGATAATTGCCATATACCTAGACTGTTAGTTCGTTCTCGCTTTTAAATTCGATGGCATTCTGAAGAAGCCGCTTAAGCACTGCTGTGAAAACTGCAAAAACAAATGGAGTGCCTGCGATGACAAGTCCTATAATAATCAAGCCAGGGGCATCATCTGCTTGGGCAACGGGGTAAAACAAAAAGGGAATATAAAGGGCATACAGTATTCCGATAGTCACTGCGGCATATTTTATCCAATTCAATGCTTTGACCGATACCTGCGAGAAAGCAGTGTTTTTATCGACAAAGTTTAACAGCTTCCAGCCTTGCTGCAAGATAATGAAAAAGGGAATTACGGATAAGTACGATACGGCCATAATGATGTAGTGTACATACGCAAGTGATGGCCAGGTATCGATGATATCACTCCCAAGTGAAGGTACTAAAAAAATGCAAAAAAGTAGTGCTATCAAACCAATAGCGATAATTGCGAGACGTAAAAATAATGTCGATCCCTTTTTCATAGATATATTTTATATGCTTTTAATTTTTCTATATTAGCCTAATATTTATCGTAAAACAATAAACATATGTTGTTATACGAAACAAAATACGATTTGGCAATGGACTTCTAATTGGCTGCAAATAAAAAGGCCGATAAAGATCGGCCTTTTGGTTGTGAATACTTTTGGTCGATTAATCGCCGCAGTATCCAAAGAGTATGAAAGTAAGCGAACTGATTGCCTCTAAGGGAAGCAAAAGTTTTTTTGGATTCTCTTGAGTGTATTCGGAAACCCAAATATCGATATCCCTATGAAGTGGAGTATTTGCGTAGCAGCTGATATGTTTGTCTAGAATAGACTCGTCAAGCAGAATTTCCGCTGCAGGAAAAACCAACTGTCGACCTGGAATCGAGATTTTTTTCAAATCGTAGCCATGGATCGGCTGGATGACTTTTCCTATAGTAGTCACTTTATTAACGAGTGGCAGCTGGTAGCTGATCGAGCTTAAAACATATATGTCTGTTTGAAACATCGTCTCGTGCAGATCACGCAGGAAATTCTGTGGTGTCGGTAGTTTAGGGTCTTGTAATCTGCCCGAATAAAAATTACCAAAATCTTGATGAATGTTTAGCGTGTATCGTGCAAAAGTAAAAAACGGATACGGATCAACGGTTTTGGTTATTTGCCGCGGGATTTGTGCCTCGATGCTGTAATCTTTGAAGCGAGTATATGCTGCTGCTTGGCAAATCATTTGCGCAAACAGATTATATTTTACCGCATGGTATGCGTTCCATATGTTCATCATGTCATAATGTTTAGGTGCAGGAATTAAATTAATTAAATCATACAAACATGCCATAGTCAAAATCGTTTTATTGGGGGTAGGGCGTATAATGAAATTCATGAAAGGATTTAACGGAAATATTGAACAAGAAACGATTACTAATAATAACTTTAGGAAAGTGCTTTATACTGCACCGCATAGCCAGCTGGTGCTTATGAGCTTGAGGCCCAACGAAGAGATTGGCATGGAAACGCATCCTAATAATGACCAATTTTTCCGCATCGAAAAAGGAACCGGAAAATGCATCATCGACGGCAATGAGTATGAACTATCAGATGGTATTGCCATTGTTGTTCCAGCTGGCGCAGAACATAACGTCATCAACGTCTCGTCGACTGACGATTTAAAATTGTATACGATCTATTCTCCTGCGCATCATAAAGATAAAACAGTGCACGCCACCAAAGAAATTGCTGATGCGGATAATGAAGAATTTGATGGTAATACAACCGAGTAATATATGCTTACTATCCACTCGAAAGTAAAACTCAATAATGGCGTTGAAATGCCCATTATTGGACTAGGGACGTATCAGGCTCCCGAAGGTGCCGATGTAATTAATGAGGTAAAATGGGGGTTTGAAGCCGGCTATCGCCACATTGATACCGCCATGATTTATAAAAACGAAGAAGGAGTCGGGCAGGCAATAAGAGAATCTGGAATTGTGCGCGAGGAAATTTTTGTAACGACAAAATTATGGAATGCCGATCAGGGATATGATACAGCGCTTGCTGCGATTGATACCTCGCTTGCGAAGCTTGGCCTCGACTATGTTGATTTGTATTTGGTCCATTGGCCAACGGCCGGAAATCCGCGCGAAGAAAGCATTGACAAGCGTAAAGAAACATGGAAGGCAATGGAAGAGATTTATGCAAGCGGCAAAGCAAAGGCGATCGGCGTTTCGAACTACACCATCCGCCACCTTGA
>CAYZZD010000022.1:0-8294 GCA_964482675.1 uncultured Candidatus Saccharibacteria bacterium | reverse complement strand
GTGATTGAAAATACTACCTGTCCCTTACCCTTAACTGCTGCCACACGTTTTGAAGGGGGAGTCGTCTTTGCTGCAGTTGATTGGGTAGTTGTCTGGTCATCGCCGACAGGCATTGACGCAGCTTTTGGTTTACTGACAAAATACACGATCAAGCCTGCAACAATAATAATTACTACTAATGCAATAATTCCTCTAGTAGTCATAAGCTGTTTGCACGATTAATGCTTATAAATGTGCGGGTCTTGAGACAACAACACTCACACATATCAGTATACTCCTCAAGATTCCAGTCTTAGATTGACGAATACTAATATGTATATTACAGTATCTCAAAGGATTTTTAGTGATTACAGAATGTAATATTTATTTTCTGCAATCACTAAAAATCATGCTCGTGAAAAAAATTCATTTAACACAGACAGAAAGCAGTAATCTTACTTTCAGACCGCTCGCAAATGGTTGGTTCAAATGTAACCAAACCAGCCAAAGAACACGCAGGCCTGCAAAGTATCGTGCAATGACAGAAAAACAGTTTCGCAACCAGTACATCCAAAAGCAGCAAAAGGAGGCTACAGAAAGAGCCGCTACATACAAGGCATCGCTACCACAGGTCGAAGTAAGTTGGGGTCAATGGAATTGCCCAAACTGCAATAGACTAAATTACGGTGGAACAATAGACACCATCGTAAAATGCAAAGACTGCAGTAATTTTTATTGTGCCATTAAGGCACATAAAAAAGCACAACCAAAGGAAAAGACCTATGGCGTTGAGATACAGTAGCGGAGGAATATTTTAATAAAACAAAGCCCGTATTGCATAAGCAGACGGGCTTTGATTTATACAGGAGGTTTTTCAATACATATGTCGCAAAAGATATATTGTGCGACGTTACTATAATAAAAGCCTATACATCAAATAAGCCTAGTCACATGATTTAGACAAGGTGTACCCTAGTTCCTCGGCTTCGGCTGACGACGAAAAGTAGATGCGATTCTCTTCGTGTACTCGAGACAAAGCTTTGCAGTTGGCAGGATAGTAAACCGTCCCACTATTTGAGGCGGCAAAATTACCAGCAGTTGATACGAGGTTTTGATCTAATTGACCTGCCTCCCCTACGCCTTGCCCATTTTGACCCGTAGTAACCCGGGAACCCTGCACTATAGAGCTTATAGGACGATAAGGGCCATCTTTCATTAAATTGGTTACATATGGCGGATATTCTATCCTAAGGCCTATATTTGTCGCATTCCGAGCCTTTTGGCTATATGCATGATAAATATAGCCCAAACTAAACGAACAAATACATAATAGTCCTATTGTTGAGCACAGAAGGATGTGATTTTGAAAGGGCTTGATTTTTTGTGCGCTCTTATGTAGTATGGGGTGCATTGGCAAAATTATATCGTTAACCAAGCATTAAAACAATATGGCACATAAGAAGGCTGGAGGAACAGCCAAAAACTTACGGGATTCAAATCCAAAGTACCTCGGTACGAAGCTTTATGCTGGTCAAACGGCACAGCCTGGATCAGTAATTGTCCGCCAACGCGGTACAAAGATTCTTGCTGGAACAAATGTTCGCACTGGTAAAGATCACACTTTGTACTCGACAGCAAGCGGTAAAGTGCAATTTGGCACCAAGCGCAAGACCAACTTTGACGGATCACGCTCGACCAAAAAAGTAGTGAACGTGGTAGTTAAATAATTTGATTCCCCTTTGCAAAAACCTACTCGCGAAAGTAGGTTTTTGTTTTGGGCGGAATAACACATTATTTGATTCCCAAGATCATTGGAATTTCTTCAAGCGACCGAGCTTCTTTCCATGCATATTCCAATATGCGACTATCGGTCGTATGCACTGCGATCGAATGTGGCACCTGTTGAAAAATATCAATATCATTTTCTCCATCACCGACAATATACACCGCATCGCGATCAATAGAGTATTGGTCGCAAATACGGATCAACTCTTCAGATTTCCATGACCGATCACTTTCGTTTCCAGTAATATCAAAAAGGTTTCCCTCGCTGTCGAAAATAAAATCCCGTGAAGCCGAATACCCATCTACCCCAAGCTGTCGGGCAACCTCGGCAACATGCATTTTAAAACCACCCGAGAGCAAATGAACCGTAAAACCATTTTGTCGCAGTAAATTCATTAGTTCCTTAGCATAGGGTTTCAGTACAGTCTGCGTAAGAATATTCTCAATAAAGGCTCTATAGGCGTTTCCTGTTTTCTTATATTCACTTAGTACCAACGCATGCGTATCCTTATATGTACGCAAACCCGCAAGACGCTCATGGTAGATTTTTTGATGGATATCCCATGACCATCCCAGCGTGGTAGTAAGTCGCTGCCAGATCTTTCCTTCCGCCAAAGTATCATCAACATCAAAGACAATAAGTTTTATACCAGGGATTGCATTCATAGTTTAAGCAACTTCGCGCTGATAGCAATCGACACACAAAATATACTGATATCCAAGCTCGGGCGGATAATAGGTCTCGATTCCCTTTTTGCATTGGTCACAATTATAGTGATATTTATTTATAGAAATCATCGGCCTATACTGGTTGATAGTACGATGGTCCGGATGAAATTTTGGAAGTGGAATATTAAAGCGCTGGTAAAACTGCAATTCATGCGCTGCAATATTGAACTTAAAATGGGTCACTGGGCAAATAAGTGGCAACTTGGTAATTTCCTCAGTTGCATCAAAAACACTATCAGGCAGCCAGTCAGGCGACTGTCCGTCAGTTTGCGACAAGTCAGCCTCATCCCAGTAGCCCCCATGCGATGCAATGAATTCTTTTGTTACTGACGGCATATATACGGCACCCATCGTGCGATTGTACGGCACTAACCCCATAGTGTATGGAGCGAATTTGCCATACTCATCACCATCCTTCATGTTATTTATTATTTTTTTCTTAAGCATCTCATATTCATCTTTAGTGTATTGCATATTTAAAATACAATACTTCTTATTGCGAAGCCCAACGCACCCAAAACAGTGTGTGCATTCGGTACATAAATCTAAGTACTCAGAATCAACACCATCCGACCACAACGAATATTTTAAATTATGACCACCAGTGCAACACGAATTGTTACCACAGAATTCCTGCAACCAGGTGCCAAGCATATCAATGCATGATTTGCATTTTAATCCACGTAAGCAATTAAAAATATCCTCGGATTCCTGCCAATGGAAACTATTTCGTGCACGATTGCAACCGAGCAGATATTCGCCTTCCGAATCCTGGGTCTTTAAATTAAAATTTTGCCGATGACGCACGTCATTTTTAATATGTAATTCAAATTCATCATCAAGCACAGTGCGTGCTGAACGCGACGCAAGATTCATCTTCTGTAATTCCTGTTGATATTCCTCTTTGGTATATTGCACATTGCGAATCATGTAGGACGCATTACGCAAGTTCCAACACATAAAACAATTACTACAGTTTCGACAATCAAAACAATACATCGAATCGATCATGTTTTGACTATTGCGCGACGACTGCAGATTCGTAGAGTTCAGGCAATTAACACAGTCGTACGAATTTTCAAGGTCAAAACAAAAAGTACAATGAGTTGAGTTTTTTAAGCGTACACAACGGTTGCAATATGATATGTCTTCGCAATGAGTTATTGATCGGCATAAATAGCAATTTTTCGAATCCCATACATCATCACACCAGTCGCAACCCACGCTTCGCTCACCTACCTGATGTGGTCGCGGCACCTTTTCTTGTAACTCTTTCCATTGCTCAAAAAATGAACGCGATGGATCGTATTGTTGTCCAAACTCCACAGGGTCCCACATATCAGAATACCATTCACGGTAAGTATATATAGGATACCGCGCAGGTTCGTGCAGTACTGTAATAAACGATTCACCCGACAAATCCGACTTTCCTTTTCTAAATTTTCCCAAAGGCCAAAAAGCAAACTTTTGTGCCATGCTGCAAGCAAAACAAATCGTTGGAAGTATAAGATCTATTTTCTTGTACATCGCCAGCTCACCATCACCGAGGGTAAACTCCTTACTACAATGTTCGCAGATCCTGGTTTGCATATTTATGCCCGAGTCGTCTCGTTAGCCCATTGTTGATACGCATTATTAATGATATCAATTTGGGTACGCGCAACCATAGGCACTGTATATGGATGTTTGACGGTTATATACGCCTCTAGTTCTGATGCGTACTCGCTGTGGGTCGTAAAGACTACCATATACTGATCAACCGATACTGTTTTTCCTTCCCACAAATAGGTCGAATGTGTCGGCCAGTAATCTGCACATGCGGCCAGCTTGGCACCGATAACTTCATTAGCAAGCGCTTGTACGTCTGTTTTTTCTTTGATAGTAGTGTAGATAAATAGCATAGGATTATAAGATACTTTTCTGATAACAACTTTCGCAATAGATTACTTCGGGTCGACTTGGCGAATAAGGCGTATCGAAATCGTTACCACAATTGTTCATGCAACTTCGATGATATAATTTAAATGGCAATAACTCCACTACCCGCTCTTTAATGCGCTGTAATGGTGCTGTGGTTGGAATTGGAATATGCATGGTGCGATAAAATTGCAGCTCCTGAGGCGTGATCTTATAAGCTTTTCCAGAGTGCTCGCATTTTAACACTGCCTGCAGGATATCATCTTGGACATCTATAATATTTTCCGGAACACTGTAATCGGTAAAAGTATATTCTGATGCCGCCTCGTCTCGCCAAATGAAACCTTTGCGTTCAGCGTCTGTTTTTTCGATATGATAAAAATCATTCGCTACAGTTTCATTATAAGCAAACAATGAATGTTCTGGTGGAAAAAAATCCCCATAGGTAAACACGCAGCCAGATCTAGACGAAATAAATGGCATATCACACATATGTTGTTTTATTGTTGGAAGTAAGGCTTCGTATTCTTCTTTGGTATATTGTTTGTTTAGAATGCAGTATTGTTTTTTGCGCAACCCAACGCAACCAAAACAGTCATTTGAATTAATAATTGTATAACCGTATTCTGAATTTAATGTATGCTTTTTATTTTTAAAATCCCCCGCAAACGAAAATACAATCGCCTTACAATTATAAAATCCTCCCCCACTTGCATTTTGATAACCCAGTTCACTTCCGGCAACCGATGTTTCATCATATGAATCTTTTGACCAGGCAGCAATGTAAAAATTCTTTACATTCTCGACGCCGTCAACCTGCCATACATTTTGAGCATTTTTGGAATTAAAAATATCGTTTCCGGTACTATTAACTACTTGCACTGCCGAACGGTATTGGCGTGGCGTTTGTTCCCATATGGTGCGGGCTTTTTGTTTCATGTCTGCAACAAATGAGCGTGAACCGAAATTCATTTTTGCCTTTTCGGCAATATATTCTTCTTTTGTATATTGCTTATTAAATATACAATAGGATTTTTGACGAAGACCAGCACAGCCAATCACCTCATTGCAACCGCGGCAATTGTACGAAAAAAAAGTATTCATGCAGTCAATGCATTCCTGGCTATACAAAACAGTGTGGCACTTTTCTATATGCACGCATTCGTAACACCGCTCCCCATTAAAGACCCAATATGAGTCATACACCTCTTTGCCATGGATCGAGTATTCACTAAACGCACAGTATTCGTTCCAATGACCACCAAAGGTCAAATAACAACCCTTGTCATCTGATTCCATATTGGAATACTCACTCTCTATCATGTTGGAGTTTAGAATTGCAGCATGCGGTACCGTAAATAACAGTTCATGAAATTGCTCAAAAAATGACCGACTGAAATCGTAATCCTTACCATATATGGTGGGATCCCAGTCATCCGACCACCAGCAGCTACTGCAATACATTTTTGCCGAATTATGCGTCGAGAAACGTGAAATAACACTGGTGCCACACTTATCGCATGGCCGCTTATATAATGATTTTACATTGCGGGTTGCCAGACGGTACTGGTTCCGACAATCAGCGCAAAATGTTGGCGCAAGTACACCTATTTTTCGATAAAAATCGAAATCATCCGCTGCGATTTCGAATTGTAATTTGCAATTTTGGCAAACTTTGCTTTCACTCATAAAACTTCTTTTTGATAACATTGTTCGCAGAATATTTTTTCGGGCCGGTCAGGAGCATACGCTGTTTCAAACGTATTTGAGCATTTTTTACCATGACCATGAGAATCATTATCACACATACATGACCGGTTCCACAATTCTAATGGCGTACGTCTTTCAAAACGATGCGAATGACGGCATCCATAGCACAACCGCGGAAGCGGTATGTTAAGCCGTCGGTAAAATGTAAGTTCATTTGCAAGAATCTTATAGGCAGACGCGCAACGGTGACCACAGATCCCAGCGTGTTCACATTCGATTATTTCATCAACAATGCTGTCTTTTACCTCACTGATAGTATCTGGAAGTTCCGTGCTTTTAACTGTTGGATGATATTGATGCGCTTCTTTTGCTCTCCACTTAAAAAAAGATTGTTTTGCTTCAGTTTCTGAAAGCGGATAAAAGTCATTGGCGATTGTTTCATTATAGGCAAAGGGTGAAAGTTCGATGGGAAAAAATTCACCGTATCGGTAAATATTCCCTTTCGCATCGACATATGGCATATCCACCATATGCTTTTTAATTTTCGACACGAGTTCAAAATACTCTTCCTTGGTATATTGGCGATTCAAAATGCAGTACGACTTATTTCTTAATCCAATACAGCCGAATACATCGTGGCAGCTATAACAGTTAAACGAATACTCGACATTATTAGAATAGTAAACAACATTACAAAAATTACACGACACTCCCCCTGCTCCGGTATCATACGATTCAAAACTATTTTCAAGCATTGCGATTGCATTGCAATAATAACAACTAAACACATTTTCAGCAGCCCAAAAAAGATACTTGGTGTCCTTTACATTGCCAGAAACATCAAAAACGGACTTACTGTCAATTACTCCACTGATGTCATTACCTGTCGTATTGTGACAGTTAGTCATTGTTGCATATTTGTGGATTGCGTTAATTTTGAGCATTTCGAATTGTTTTTTTAATTTTTTAATTGTCTGAAAACTTCCTAAATTATATTGGCCGATTTTCTGAAAATATTCTTCCTTAGAATACTGGACATTTTCAAAGCAATAACTTTTGTTTCGCAAATTGGAACACATAAAACAGTTCACACACCCTTTACAGTCATACAAAAAATAACTATCGGTAGATGAAGTAGTTTTTTCACTATAAAAAAGCCTGTTTGAGTCTGCACAGTAAATATCTTCGTAACAAAACTCACTGCGAAAAACTACATACAGATCAAGGGAGTCCTTAATGTTGGTAATAGAGTCAGCATACATGACTCTTTCGTTTTTCCATGCTGCAGAAACCAAATAGCAATCATAACTTTCTTCTGCCACATTACAGTATTCGCTGTTTACCGCCTTTGAGTTTGATAATGACTGAAATGGTACTGTATCGCGAAGATTACTCCATTGTTTAAAGAAGGGTTTGGTAAAATCGTATTCGAAGCCATAATCAAACGGATCCCATTGATCTCCCCACCAATACGATTGATCAACGATATTCATCTTTGTATCAGGATGATAAATCGAAATCATGCTTTTTCCGGTAATAGGATCTGGTCGCCTATACAGCGCCAAAGTATTTCGCCATGCAAAACGGCGCTGATGTGAGCAACGCGGGCAAAACGTCGGCGGGGGCACTTTTATTTTTTCATAAAACGCGAAGTCTTCGGACTCGATAGTAAAATTCTGCTTACAATTTTGACAAGTCCGCGTCTCATTATTCATAGGCTATTGTGCCTCTACAAGCACCTGAAACGGGATCCGTTTGCCGGCAATTTTAAGGATACACCCATGATCACCCAGCTCTTTAAACGAACAATCTTCGATATGCTCGGCGATCGACGGAATATTTGGATACAGCTTGGTAAACGCTGCCGTAATTTCTTTTGATCCAACCGCCTTATATAAGTGGCCCTTTTCGTTCCCTTTTGCTTGGATCGATAATACAATTTGATTATCAGCAAAGACCTTCATAATCGCTTTTTCGTCTGCAGAGACTCGATCGTGCTGGCTTTTAATTGAATCCAGGAACTTCTTAGCTTCTGCGCTATCTGCCGCAAGCGCTTTTTTTTGGGGTATTAGAAAATTGTGGGCATATCCATCAGCCACTTCCTTTATTTCTCCCCGACGCCCTATTTTTTTAACATCACTAATGAGTACTACCTTCATATAAAGGTAGTTTAC
>CAYZZD010000021.1:0-8338 GCA_964482675.1 uncultured Candidatus Saccharibacteria bacterium | reverse complement strand
CGGACGCGACATTACCCAAGGTCTTCCTCGTGTTGAAGAAATCTTTGAAAAGCGTGCACCAAAAGTACCAGCAGTGATTACTCATGTTGATGGTATGGTGTCAGATATCCGCAATGCTGCTGATGGCGGTAAGGAAATCGAAATCCTAGCTGATACAGCTACGAAGGTTGATGGATCAAAGGCATACACCTATGCAGTCGATCCACGACGTCATATCACCATAAAGAAGGGTGCACATGTATCTGCAGGTGACTCATTAACTGACGGATCGGTGAATGTGGATGAACTGTTTAGTGTTGCCGGTGTTGAACGTGCGCAACAGTATGTCATCGACGAAGTCTCGACGGTGTACGAATTGCACTCGGCGCCAATTGCGTCAAAGCACCTAGAATTGATGGCGCGCCAAATGTTCTCACGACGAATGATTACTCAGGCTGGAGATACTCATTTCTCGCGTGGTGATGTTGTCGAGAATATTGAATTAATCGAAGGAAACGAAGAAGTGCAAAAAACAGGCGGCATGCTTGCTGAAGGCACTGTGGTACCAATGGGAATTTCTGAAGTATCACTTTCGGCGAAATCATGGTTGTCATCAGCATCATTCCAGCACACTACCCGAACATTGGTATCAAACGCAGTACGTGGTGGTTCAGACCAATTGCGTGGTCTTATGGAGAATGTCATCATGGGAAATTTGATTCCAGCAGGAACGGGTCTTACTTCTGACTTCATCCCTGGCCTTACTGAAATCGAAGCTGAAAAACAAGCACGCATCGATGCGAAAAACGAATACCAAGGATACGGCGAATAAGTGATTATCAGTGTGATACGATAAACATTAGCTATGGCATCACACGACACAGTTGCGGCAATCAAAGATCGGCTTTCGATCGTTGATGTCGTACAATCGTACATTCCGCTTGAGCGCGCGGGGAAGCAATTTCGCGCGCGCTGTCCTTTTCATAACGAGCGCACTCCATCGTTGTATGTGAACCCAGATCGTGCAATGTTTTATTGCTTCGGTTGTCAAAAAGGGGGAGATATTTTTGCATTTGTGCAGGACATTGAAAAAATGGACTTTAAGGAAGCACTGCAGTTGTTAGCAGACAAGGCCGGTGTCACAATCGAAAAAAACAGTGGAGTCAACCGCACCGAACACAATCGGATGCGTGAATTACTGAAAGCGGCATCGGATGTATTCTCGTATTGCATGTCGAAGTCGGTACGCGCAAATGAATATGTGGCTAGTCGGGGAATTAATCGTGACAGCGTTATGCGTTTTGCAATTGGATACGCTCCAAAAAAAGCAACATTGCTGGTTGCATATCTAGGAAAAAAGGGTTACAGCCCAGACGAAATGATCCGTGCCGGTGTGGCGATTAAGACGCAACGGGGCGAAGTCATTGATCGTTTTCGGGGGCGTATCATGTTTCCGCTTTATGATAGCCAAGGGCGTATCGTCAGTTTTACCGGACGCATTTTGCCCGAATTTAACAAGGAGGGAATTGCTAAATATATGAATGGTCCAGATAGTGATCTCTATCACAAATCTGAAATCCTTTTTGGTTTTTCACAGGCAAAGGATGCCATCCGAGAAAAAAAGAGTGCATTATTGATGGAAGGTCAAATGGATGTGGTTATGGCACATCAATTTGGATACACCAATGCGATTGCGCTTTCTGGTACTGCACTTTCTGATGTGCATGCAAAACATATCGCGCGTTATGCACCGACCGTTGTCGTATGCCTTGATGGAGACAGCGCAGGCGTTCGTGCCGCAGAACGTAATGTCTGGCCGTTATTTGGCGCAGAGCTCGATGTATCGATTGTGACATTTGCAGAAGGGGAAGATCCGGCATCGCTATTGGTATCACAAGGAAAAGAGGCGTTTGATAAAGCGCTTGCACAAGGGACGCCCTATATTGAATTTGTGTTAAAACATATTAAGGGACTGCCGCTGCGTGAACAATATCAAAAAATTGAGGCCCATGTGTACCCATGGTGTAAAAACATCCCCAACGTGATTATGCAGGACCGAACGATGATCACGGTAGCCGAAGCGATCGGGGTTTCACCCGATGCGATGCGAAAAAGCTTTGCGAATTGGCTTTTTGCTGATATGCAGAATGAATCACGGCAGCATCAGTATAATAAAGACACAACAATACCGCCTCAAGCCCCGGTCGTAAAAGATGTTTTTATGCAATCGAGGATTCATGCGTACGCAACACTCGAAGCCGCAAAACCGTATGTTGGGGACGATCATAGGCATGCGGCTGTACGTTTGGAGGACATTGAAAAGGCTTATGCGCCACTTTTGCCAGCGCTTACCACAGCTGTAGATCAGGATGCGGTATCGCGATGCATAATGCAAGTTGCTCCTGTGATGGAGGCAGCCGCAGAGCATGAACGCGTTGACTTTCTGGCTCAAACGATTAAGGTATTTGAACAGCAATGCGCATCAGCAGCTTATCAGGCAGCTCGAGCCGAATTGTTAGGGCTTAAGCCCGATGACCCCGATATCCAACAGAAACTTGCTGCCCTAGAAGAGCTGCGCAAGAAGGTTGATACATTATCAGTGAACCCATAAACTCTATGCCTACTAAAAAGACTTCAGCAAAAAAAACCAAAAAAGTCGCTAAGCCTGCACGCGCTGCAGTCAAGAAGCCCGTGAAAAAAAGTGCTTCTAAGAAAGTAGTAAAGCCCGTGAAAAAGGCTGCACCGAAGCAGAAGCCTAAAAAAGTAGTTAAGGCACCTTCGGCAAAAAAACTTGCCCTACAACTTGAGCGTGCAAAAGATTACGAACGCCGTGCAAACGAACTCGTCGAGCGCGCAAAGAAGAAGCATTTCATTACCTATGATGAAATTTTGCGCACATTTCCTGACATTGAAGACGATGTCTTGTTTCTGGATGAAATGTATAACAAATTTGCCGATGCGGGTATTGATGTTCTTGAGAGTGGTTCGGGAACACTGCTGGATATGGATGGTGATAAGTCTGTCGATGTATTAGGTGGCGCAAAGCGCTACGACCGCGCCGTAGGTCAATACGATTCGATTCAAATGTACCTTAAGGAAATTGGTCAGTATGACCTTATCCGTGCTGCACAAGAAAAAGAACTTGCCCAGCGTATCGAAGCAGGGGATGAGGAGGCAAAGAATTTGTTAGCAAAGGCCAACCTTCGATTGGTGGTATCTATTGCTAAAAAATATGTTGGCCGTTCGCCTGACCTGACATTGCTTGATCTTATTCAAGAGGGTAACCTTGGTCTCTTTAAGGCAGTCGAGAAATTCGACTGGACGAAGGGATATAAGTTTTCTACGTATGCAACATGGTGGATTCGCCAATCAATTACTCGTGCATTGGCCGACCAGTCACGCACAATTCGTATCCCCGTACACATGGTTGAAACTATTTCTAAATATAAACAAGTGGTGCGTCGTTTGACGCAAGATTTGGGCCGCAGTCCGCTTCCTGAGGAAATTGCTGTCGAAATGGATATTGACCTGGATAAGGTTCACATGATTTCGAAAATCAATCAGGACACAGTCTCACTTGAAGAACCGATTTCATCTGATGGCGAAGAGGCATCGACCCGCAGTGAATTCATTGCTGATAATCGTATTGCAAGTCCAGACATTGATGCGTCAAAAGGCATTCTGAAACAACAGATTCACGAAATCTTGCATGATCTTCCTGAAAAAGAACGCCGCATTATCGAAATGCGTTACGGTTTGAAGGATGGCATTACGCATACGCTTGAGCAGGTAGGTAAAGAATTCGGAGTAACCCGTGAACGTATTCGACAGATCGAAGCAAAGGTGCACGACAAGATCCGCACCAATGACAAGATCAAAAAATTGATGGATTACTAATCTGAAGGGTTAAGGCCTAGCCGTCGCTGACGTGGTATACTTGCAGCACATACGAGTATGCCAAGCGAGAATCCTATCTCAAGAAAGGTTAAGACGCCCGAATCAATTTTCACTTCTGATAATATCAGTTCTACCGAGGGGTATTCCATAGAACAAAAAAAGATGCCATATTTAAGCAGCTTGATGCCTTTTTTGATGCTGGTCTTGAAGGTGCAGCGCTTTTTCAAGTTGAGAGAAAAGCAAGTTTCAGCTATGTACTTGATCGGCATGCTGCAAGGATGGTAACTATGATCAGAAGGGTCGACTGGAACACAGTTGCTGAGCTTCTTGAAAACGAATCGGTGTGTGAGGAAGTCATTGCCCACCTTTCAAGCATGTACGATATCAACATCGTTTCGCCTCCGTGGGAAGATATAGATAAAGCTCGGCACTTGGCATTTACAAAATTGCTTTCTCTTCGCCTCAATGATATGTTCAGGCATAATCCGAAATTGATAGAGAATATGGTGTCATTGCCAGCCGCGTATCAGGACCTTACGACTGATGAATCAATACATGCGCTCAACTGCCGCCTTACGATCGCGATTGAGTGCCTAAAGGCGCCGGTAATGTTTGCTGACCAAGATAAAAGCCCGTTTTTTCAGGAAATTGGAAAACTTAAAAAGATCTTTAATGACAGCCCGAATCCCTTTAATCACATAGGCCCGCTTATATCAGAAATCGAGAGTTTTTTGGACGAGGATGGATTCCGTAAGATGCTTAACGAGATTTATAAAGAGCAACAGGGTGATACGATAAATTTGGTACATAACCTGTATGCATTGATGCTTACGAACAACGATGATTTGCATCTGATGGTGCGAGATGCCCTGAATGACCACTTTGAAACAAAATACGGATTCACTCTTACTGTCGATGATATGCTTTGCGGCAGTACATGGAGAAATGGTTCCCAAGAACTTTACCGTGAAGCGCGATTCAGGGATTCGCAGCCATTTAATCCTTTGATATTCGAAAAGATGACGTCGGCAGAACGCCGACAACATCTTTCGTTGTTGCAGCAAAATCTATTCTCAATGAACTTGATCGAAAATGAGGTTCCAGGAGGAGTAAAATTACTGTGGGAGAAATACCATATTCGTGATTTTTGCCGATATCCAAACGAAATATTGGTGGCACAGGCGAAGAATGAAGGCAATGATGTGCCCTACGGAGTGCTTATCTGTCCGCGCGACGATCACTCACTATCCCTTTTGGAAGATTTTTCAGCACTGCGCGAGTTGTATGAATCTATGGGAGGGAGGCACATCGTCAGAATCTTCGAGGAGGGCGCATCATCACAAGTAGCGCGGGATCTTATTACACTTGATAAGCAATACGGTTCGCAAGAAAAGATCTCGTTCGTTATAGTCAATGGTCACGGCAACAAGGAAGGGGTCACTCTTGAGGCCCCTTATGAAGGTACTTATGCATCCAATGAGCAGTTTGAAAAAATGTATGCGTATGGACAACTTGCGAGGAGTTCACTCGCGCAGGCATCAAGGAGTACGAAACAAAAGATGCAGGCCATGTTCAAGCCCAATGCACCAATCCTTGTTCTTGCGTGTATGACTGGGCAGCCACAGGGGTTCAGCCAAGAGCTCTCGAACTTTTTGGCTACGAAAGTTGTCTCTGTAAAAAATCTTGGTACGGCGATAAAACACTTTAAGGCAGTGTATGATGCTGATGGCGTGATAGATTTTGACATTGAATTCGATGATGAAAAATCAAAAGTCTCATACGTACAAGGAAAAGTGCAAAAATGAATCCTGTGGTATACTACAGGCATTAGTACGTAGCAATATTTTCTATGAATTACCTAGCAATTATAGTTTGTGCCATTGCGGCAATGATTATCGGAATGGTGTGGCACTCTAAAGCTTTATTTGGCAAAGCTTGGATGCAGGTGATGGGAGTTGATCCTAATATGACCGACGAGCAGATGAAGGAAGCCTCAAAGGGAATGGTTTGGACCTACATTGCGCAATTTATCCTTTCATTAATCGAAGCGTTTATTTTGGCCCTGTTTGTGATGATGGCTGCGACGATTGGCATGGGCATTATGACTGCTGCGTGGATCTTTGTTGGATTTATGCTTCCGATCATCGGCGGAGCAGCATTATGGAGCGGCAAGCCAAAGAAATTGGCATGGAAAATGTTCGGTATTTCAGCAGGCTTCCATTTGGTTACGATTATCGTCTATTCTGTCATTCTAACTGCTTGGCGATAGATTTAAAAACCACTTTCATTTACTTAACACCTGGGACTACGATCTTGGGTGTTTTGTTTTACGGAAAGTGGTATAGTTTTGATATGAAAAAACTGTGGTTTAGGGCAAAAAGTTACGGATGGGGATGGTATCCTGCCAGTATTGAAGGATGGATCGTGCTCGGGATTTTTGTCGGGCTTATCGTGTATGATTTTATTCGTATAAATACGCAGGCTGGATCAGTCTTTGAAACTCTTTTGATTTTCATCCCCCGTACGATTATTTTAACCATCGTTTTAATATATGTTTGCTATAAGACCGGCGAAAAGCCATCATGGCGGTGGGGTAGAAAAAAGGAATAAATATGCTAGTATCAGGGCATATGGCAGAAACAATCTCAGTTTTCGACGCACAAAGCCCGTTTAAGACCTTTCCGTATGATCGAAAGGAATTTTATGATGAGCAGATTCATGAATACAAAGAATCGGGCACCCCTTCAAAAGGGTGCGAAATTGCCAATGTATTTTTATTTACACCACAGGGCGATTTTTATATTCAAAAGCGTTCAGCCGACAAAAGACATAATCCAGATCTGCTTGATAAAACAGTAGGCGGCCATATTGTTTTTGGAGATACTCCTGGCTATACCGTGATGGTTGAAACTGTTCAAGAAATGCAGACTCCATCGGTTGTAATTGATTCAGTTGATCAATTTATAAAGACCTATCATCTTCTTGGGAGCTATCTTGAAACTGTTGCCGTGATTCAATATTTTGACGTGCAGTTGTTTTATCTTAAAAAAATTATCGACGGCGAAGAGATTACAATTGCGAATAAATCTCACATTTTCTTCGGTGTCTACGAAGGAAAAACAAGACCGGTGGATCGCGAATCGAAAGGAGTTTTGCTGTATAGCTTTTCTGAGATAGAAAAAGAAATCGAGAAATCCCCTGAACAGTTTACTCATGATTTTATTTTCTACTTTGAGCGATACAAATCAGATATTAAGAATTTTCTTGATCTGATTAAAAAGCCATAATCATGGCCCAAATAAAAACCAAAGCTGAAATTGCTAAAATTAAAAAGGCTTGTGAAATCACCGATGCTATTTTTTCGAAGATTGTTTCGGATTTTTATTTTCAAACTGAAATAGAACTTCAACAATTTATTATAACTGAAATAAAAAAGCGAAAACTTAGGCCCAGCTTTCCGCCAATTGTTACCTCGGGCAAGCAAGCGGGCAATGACATTCATCCAAAACCAACCGATGCAAAGCTCAAAGGCTTTGTGATTATCGATTTCGGCGTTGTGTATCGGGGGTATATGTCCGACATGACGCGCACCGTGTTTATTGGAACTCCTACAGTAAAAGAGAAGCAAGTTTACGATTTAGTTTTAAAAGCAAAAGAAACTGCAACGCTTGTGGTTTTTCCGGGTATTAAATGCACTGTTGCCGACCAAGCAGCGCGGGATGCCTTTGGAAAGTATGCAAAATATTTCATTCACACGCTGGGGCATGGTGTTGGTAAAAAGATTCACGAAGCGCCGAAGATATTTTTTAAACGTACGAAGCCGTACTTTCGCGAACATATGATTGTCACGATTGAGCCTGGGTTATATATTCCAAATAAGTCTGGCATCCGTATCGAGGATACTGGAGTTGTTACTCAAAAAGGATTTATTGCTTTGACTCGATCCCCAAAAAAACTTTTCGTTTTTAAGAAAAAATAACCTTTCTTTTTAATATCTGCGCGTTATAATACATGCAATGGCTGATCCGTTTCCTGTCCCGCATAATCCCGACATAACGTACATCGCGCAAACCGATTATCGCGACCAGAATCGCGTCTTTGGCGTGAAGCGCAAAGATCGTCGTCAGCATATGTACGTCTTAGGTAAGTCAGGTACCGGTAAATCTGCGTTACTCAGTAATATGATTTATCAAAACATCATCCACGGGGAGGGTGTGTGTTTGATTGACCCGCACGGCGAGCTTGCCGAATCGATTTTGGAAGTGATTCCTGAAAACCGCATCGATGATGTTATCTACTTCAACCCAGCTGATACTGAATTCAACGTGGGTTTCAATGTTCTTGAAGTGCCTGATCCAAAGTATAAGCATTTGATCGCCTCAGGCTTGATGGGCGTATTTACGAAAATCTGGGCAAATGCCTGGTCATCGCGTATGGAATACATCCTCAACAACGCAATCTT
>CAYZZD010000020.1:0-8590 GCA_964482675.1 uncultured Candidatus Saccharibacteria bacterium | reverse complement strand
CCGGCGATAAGCTGGTTCGCCGTCATGGTCGTTTGTATCGCATTAATAAGACAAATCCCCGCCGCAAGATGCGTCAGGGTTAACCGATAATTAATTTTTTTAACGTATGCGTGTTTTAGGTGTTACTCTTCCCGACAATAAGCGAGCAATGTACAGTCTGACTGCCTTGTATGGCATCGGACTTGCACGTGCAATTTCTATTTTGCAAGAAGCGAAAGTTGATCCAATGAAAAAAGTGGCTGAAATCAACGAAGATGAGGAAAACCGCATTCGAAAGATTATCGAAGCATTTACCCTTGAAGGAGATCTTAAGCGTGAAGTAAGTCAAAACGTAAAGCGTCTTAAGGATATCCAATCATACCGCGGATCACGTCATGCACGCCATCTTCCAGTACGTGGACGGCGTACAAAGACAAATTCACGAACCGTGCGTGGTAATAAGCGCGTTACGATGGGTTCTGGTCGCCGTGTAGCCGAAAAGACATAATAGATAATCAAGCATCACTATGGGAAAGAAACGCATCGTTACATCAAAAGGACAGAAAGTCGATAAAAGCCTTAAGGCTCGTGCTTTGGCGCGCACCGCAAAACGTAAATTGGTTACTGCCATCGCTCATATCCAGTCAACATTTAACAATACGATCGTTACGCTTACGGATATCGAAGGAGGTGTAGTAGCATCATCAACCTCAGGATCACTGGGATTCAAAGGTGCTAAAAAGGGAACCCCATATGCTGCTGCCGAAGTAGGAAAGGTGGTTGCTGAACGAGCTGCACTTATTGGAATCAAGGAATTACATATCGTAGTTCGTGGGATCGGTTCAGGCCGTGAAGCTGCGATTCGATCATTGGGGTCACATGGTTTCGACATCCTATCCATTCAAGACAAGACCCCTGTTCCACACAATGGTCCTCGTCCTAAAAAAGCCCGCCGCGTATAATTATTATTTTTAAGTTCAATCATTTTACATCCGTATGCCGATGAAAGTAAAAAAATTCAAAGTCGCTCGCCGTCTTGGAGCCCCGATTTTCGACCAGTGTGCGTCGCCTCGTTTTGATGCCTCAAAGCGCCGAACTAAAAGCGGTCGTCCTGCGCGTGTCAGCGATTACGGAAAGCAATTGATTGAAAAGCAGAAGGTGCGATTTACCTACGGAGTTTCTGAGAAGCAGTTCCGCAACTATGTAGATAAGGCTATCGCCAAGCGCAGCAATATTTCTCCAGCTGAATCATTGTTTAAGATGCTTGAGTCACGCATTGATAACGTTGTGTATCGAGCAAAATTGGCTCCTACTCGACGTGCTGCGCGTCAGTTGGTCTCACACGGGCACTTTACTGTTAACGGCACCCGCATTACTGTTCCTTCGTATGCACTTCAGCCAAAGGATGTAGCAGCTGTTCGCGAAGGCAGTAAGAACAGTGTTTATTTTAAGAAAGAGTTTACAGATACAGGCGCTGCACAGTGGCTAACCGTAAAGCCTGCAGAATTAACCATTACTGTTTCAGGTGATCCGAAGAATCCTGATCCTTTTCTAGACTTTCAGTCAGTAGTTGAGTTTTACAGCCGTTAACATTATTAGTTTTATCTTATTTCTACGCGTATGACGCACGACATTCTTTTGCCATCAAAGTTAAAAGTGGTTCACGAAGAAGCTAAAAAAGGCACCTATGAAATCGAGGGTCTGTATCCCGGTTACGGGCATACGCTCGGTAACTCGCTTCGACGCATAATCCTTTCATCGATTCCCGGTTCAGCAATGACAACTTTGCGAATCCAAGGAGTCGATCACGAATTTTCGACAATATCGGGAGTGCGCGAAGATGTTATTTCGTTCATCTTAAACCTTAAGAAGGTACGTTTTCACTCTACTTCGGAAGAGCCGCAGGTTATCAACCTGAAGGTGAAAGGCCCAGCGCAAGTTACTGCTGCTGATATCGTCACCAGTGGACAAGTCGAGGTTATGAACCCCGAGCAATACTTATGTGAAGTAACCGGCAAGGATGAATTGCAGGTAGAAATCACCATCGAAAACGGTATCGGTTTTGTCACTAAGGATATGCGAAATAAAGAAAAAGTGGCGATCGGATCTATTTTAGTTGATGCTGCTTTTACTCCTATCCGCAAAGTAGGATACGAAGTAGAAAAAATGCGCGTTGGCGATCGAACTGACTACAATAAGCTGATCATCAGTGTCGAAACAGATGGTTCTTTGACTGCACGCGAGGCAGTTGAGCGCTCACTTTCAATTATGGTACAGCAGTGCTCAGCGATTTTAGATTTGTATATCGAACCAAAGACTGTTTCTCCTGTACGCGAAATTGCGAATGAGGCTGAAGTTGCTCAAGGCGACTCAGAATCAAATGCTTCTGCTGACGGCAGCGAAGTAGACATGGAGTCAATGAATGATACTTTGAAAACCCGCATCGATAAGCTTCAGGTACCAACCCGTATCCAAAACGTACTTAATCAGGCTAACATCCGAACGATCGGAGGTTTGGTACGGAAGACCGAAGCTGATTTGCTTGAAATTGAAGGATTGGGCCAAAAAGGCATCAACGAAATCAAGGAAGCATTGCAGGTATTTGACATAACCCTTAAAAGCGAGTAGATTACCACCATTATGCGGCATCACAGTTCAGTAAAAAAACTTGGTTTGGAACGAAAAGGACGCACGGCGCTTATCCGCACTTTGGCGGTGTCTCTTTTTGAACATGGACGTATTCAGACGACCGAAACGCGTGCGAAGGCATTGCGCCCGTATGTTGAACGAATCGTGACAAAAGCGAAAGAAAACACCTTAGCTAGCAAGCGATACGTAGAATCAGTATTGGGAAGCGGTGCTGCATCAGTCATGAAACAAGTAACCGAGCGCAGTCAGGCAAGCAAGGCACGTGCCGGCGGATATACGCGCATCATTAAAATGATTCAGCGCAAAAGCGACGGTGCTGCTCGTGCTATTATCGAATTTGTTGATTAATTATGGACCACGTCATTGATGCAAAAAATAAAAAACTAGGACGCTTGGCGACTGAAATCGCAATGGCTTTGATGGGCAAAAATGATCCTGCCTTCGAGCGTAACGTGATCGATTCTGGGACTGTTACCATTACGAACGCATCACAAGTGCGTATTGATGGTGATAAGATGGATAAAGAATATCTTCGTTATTCAGGTTATCCAGGTGGTCTAATTGCCGAAAAGCGCGAAGCATTGCTAAAACGCAAAGGAATCAGCGAGATTATCCGACTGACCGTGAAGAACATGCTTCCAAAAAATAAGCACCAGAAAAAACTATTACTTAAATTGGTCATCAACGAATAATATGGCAGACGCAAAGCAAAAATTTACAGAAACTATCGGACGCCGCAAGACTGCATCAGCTCGTGTACGCGCAATTCCTGCAAGCAAGACCAAGATTGTCGTTAATGGAAAGCCTCTTGAAGAATATACTAAACTCCCAGTACTTCAGGGAGTCATCAAAAGCCCATTGACCGCTATTGAAGATGCTCAGGCATTTGATATCACAGTTGTGGTTAATGGAGGAGGTATTCGTGCACAGGCTGAAGCGATTCGCCACGGTATCAGTCGCTTGTTGGTTGAAAAAAATACTGACGTGCGCCCAACTTTAAAGAAACTAGGTTATCTAAAACGAGATCCTCGCAAGAAGGAACGAAAGAAGCCAGGTTTGCTAAAGGCCCGCAAGTCACCTCAGTGGTCAAAGCGCTAATCTATTCTCAGAACACAAAAAAATCCCGCAAGGGATTTTTTTGTTATGTTCAAAGACGTCTAGGCCATATTGGTGTATACTATGAATGTTAATAAAGGTATAAACATATTTATGATAAGGTCAAATTTTGTTGCCATTGCTCTCATTTTAATTCTTGCTCTTATTGGTGGTGGGTTAGGAATACTTTCGCGTGCTCAGGGAAGCGCAACAGCTACTCTGGCAAGGGCGGCCACAAAGTCTATTACGCTTGAAAACTGGATTTCAGGCTGTTTGTCGATGGGCGCGACTCCTGTACCGAATGCTTCTGGTTATGAATGTTTAGGATCAAGTAATTACGACACTTTCTTTGCCAATTTTTCATCAGAAAATTCAAAATCAAAATTAACTCATTACGAAAATCCTGATTTGTATGATGCTTATTACGATGCCGCATACAAATTAATATTACTTGGGTATTTGGGCTCCTCCAGTGTTGGTGGAGGAGATCCTGATCTTGTTGCCTTCCGCGCAGCAGTCCGTTCGTTCCAGATTAAATCCAAAATTCCAGATAGTGGGTATGTGACTACTTTGACTCAAGAAAAATTGGCAAAGGCGGCGCGCACTGGGGTGCTTAATACTGCACATGATAATGACCCTACAGGAGATCTGTGTTTAAACATTCCCGGTGTGCAAACCACGATTCCTATGGGATATATTCGCGTGCTTGGAAAATGTTTTAAATTTATTCCTATATCTTCTATTTCTTTAAGTGATTTACCTAATACGAATAAAAAAGATGTTTGTCTTAATATTCCAGGGATACAATCAACAGTTCCTGCTGGGTATCAGTTGATTGCAGGCCAATGTATTCCGCTGTCTCATTTGTGGATCTACGGAGTAGCAGGATATGATCCAAACCAGCCGACCGGCTCTCAATATCCGCAAATAGTACCATACCCAATCCCACTCGTTTTTAATACTATTAATGGTTCAGTCTGGTCAATGGTTGCTACTGGTTGGAGTCAGTGGCCAACGAGTGGACTTTCGTTAATGAACTATTTCGGGATAGCAAATGGGTTATATTTTGATAATAAATTGTGGCAATTCGGTCGCGATAGTCAATATGCGCCTGCTTTGCAATCGTCAGATGGCCTACACTGGAATACTGTCCCTGCATACCCTTGGTATCCTAAAAATAATTATGTTGCAGCAGTACATACTCCACCCGGGGGTGTTGAGTCCGTGTACATAGTGGGTGGAGATAATCCTAATGTATTGCATGCGTCTGGTAACGCGCTTATGACAAGTGAAGTATGGGCAAGCGTTGATGGTTTGAACTGGGTGCAAAAAACTAGCAACGCCCCATGGGTGGGGCGAGAGCGTATGCCGGTCATTTCGTTCAATAATAAATTATGGGTACTGGGAGGGGCGGAGTTGAATGGCTCAGGTTCATGTTGTACGGTAAACAATGACGTATGGTCATCTGATGATGGAGTGAATTGGACGATGGAAATAGCAAATGCTGACTGGCAGGCTCGAAGCTTACATTCTGCGCTTGTGTATAATGGAAAACTATGGGTTATGGGGGGATGGGGTTCTGGTTGCAATAACTATTACTGCTCAAATGGTTCTGGTGCGCTTTCTGATATATGGTCTAGTGATGATGGAGTACATTGGAGTTTAGTTACCAATACTCCTGGTTGGGCAATTAATGGCCATGGAGTTTTGGTGGGTCGCGCGGCGCATTGTTCGGTTGTATATAACAATAAAATGTATGTTATAGGAGGATACTATACTGATATTAATACTCCATTATCAAATGGCTCAACCACATATAGCACACCTGACGTGTGGAGCTCAATTGATGGAATAAATTGGACCAAAGAAGCAGATTTTTATCAGTACTTTTACGAAGATAGTTCATCTGGTATGACCATGATGCAGATGCCGATCTGTGCAGTTGCTCCTTTTTAACAAGCAAACAAAAAATCCCGTAAGGGATTTTTTGTTTGCTAAAAAGACGATGGGCTGGTAGAGTTTCAGGGAAATATTTCAAAAACCCCATATACAAAGTGTATGCGTATTCCAGTTGATCAAATTAATCTTCGGGTAGTGTATCTACCGATAACAATTGCGGTCCTAATGATTGCTGTACAATTTGCGGGCTCGGTTCCGTTTGATTGGCGGATAATCTTTGTCAGTATACTAATATTGATGGCTCGACAATGCAGCAAACATTCATTGGACGATTACGAACGCTTCAACGAGGTAGTGAAAAAAAACGAGCCAGGTATAGCGCAGGTTCTTAGGTATGTTGCGTTATTTGTTCTAACCTTATTTTTGTGGATTTCAGTTATTGCTACGGCTACACAATGGTACCAGGGCACCCCGCAGTGGATACTTATCATGTCTTGCGTAGGTATCGTGGTTTTACTTACGTCCTGCTATAAAGAAAAACAATCACAGAATTTGCATTGGTTATTTGGAACACTGCCGTATTGGCTTGTGCTCATCATGCCACTTATAACTGTGGCAATGTCACATAAATCATTCGTAATAAATTGTTTCATCGTAACTGCGTTACTGGCACATTTGGCGTATTGGTTCATACAGAGACAAAAAAAAGCCATTGCGGCTAAGATGTTAATTCTAGCGCTTTGTATTTCCGCTCCGGTGCTTATTAACACTGTAAGCGCCGAGTCAGTAATCGCCACAGTGCTTTGCCTTGTAATGTACCTATTCTGTTTTGTCGCCCTTTACCAATTAAGTTTCATGGATGATGTCCAGTCAGGTACTCCGGATAGATGGCTGCTGGTAGCACTTTTTTTATTACCATGCATTATGCTGGTACAATAAGCAACTAAAATAAAAGCGTACCTGGTGGTACGCTTTTATGTTGTCGGAAATTACTGTCGAACTAATCTGAAATGTTCAAGCAGCTTTATTTCAACTTGAGGGTCAATCTTTTCTGCAACGATACAAATCACGGCATCTTGCGATTGTAGATTTTGTTTCAATGATTGCATGTATTCTTCATACGGGAAAGGTGAAACCCATACAGATTTCTTGAGGCATACAAACCGCGCCTTTTTTAATAAATAACGCATCGTGTCGCGATCTTGCTTTTGATACTCGGGAAAATCCAAAAGCACGATTCGCCATTTCCCGTCCCATAAAGTTGGAACCATGCTGGTTTGCAGGTCAAATGATTGATTCTGGAGTTTTTGACGACCTTTGTCCGACAGGGTAACAAGTTCTTTTTTACTACCTACGGATCCCGATTTAACGAGCATTACGTCACCGTTTTCGACTAGACGGTCCAATGACCGTTGAATGCTATAGGCGAATTGAGGTTCGCTAGCCTTTGCCTCGTGAGACCGTTTAAAATGCTCTAAAATCAATGTTTTTGCTTCATCCTCGTCAATATACTTTTGGGAACCCAATACCTTTAAAATGCCACTTTGGATGCTTGTTTTTGCTTGCTTTTTCGCCATAACTATATTTTAGCATACTTTTTTAAAACTACAACTATTTTGCGTACGCGAAATACTTGCAAATATTTTTTGTCTGTATATAATGCAGTTGTATGACACATACACACGATGAACACGAAGAAGATTGCGGCTGTGGTCATGACCATTCTGCTGACGCAGACGACGTACAGTTTGAAGCAACTGACGACGAGGGAATGCTACAGAATAGCGCAGGCAAATTAAAAGATCTTCGAGCGCAATTAAAAGAAGTACAAAAAGAGCGCGGCGACTATCTGGCAAATTTGCAAAAGGAACGAGCTGATTTTATTAACTATAAAAAAGACGAAGAAGCCCGGCGCAAGCAGACGCTTGAATACGCACGGACGCAATTCGTCGAAGAATTACTTCCTGTGCTTGATGCTTATGATATGGCATTTAGTAATAAGGAGGCATGGGAGAAAGTTGATAAAAATTGGCGTGTAGGTGTCGAGTATATTCATCAGCAATTGTTAAAAGTTTTGGCCGATAACCAAGTAACCGAAATTGCGCCAAAGACAGGCGACGCGATTGATATCAATATCCATGATGTGATGGGGTCAGAAAAGACTGAGGATTCTTCGCTCGACCACAAGATCGCAGCGGTGATGCAAAAGGGATACAAAACTGCTGATGGTAAGGTCATCCGCCCGGCACGGGTTAAGGGATATGAATTTCATAATTAATTTATTAGTTAATTTAAAAGTTGTATGAGTAAAATAATTGGAATCGATTTAGGAACAACAAACAGCGCAGTCGCAATTATCGAAGGCGGTGCGCCAAAGATTATTGAAAACAGCGAGGGTAACCGCACGACTCCTTCGATTGTTGCAGTATCGAAAAACGGTGAACGATTGGTCGGATTATTGGCAAAACGACAGGCGGTAACGAATCCGAAAAACACCATTTACGGTATCAAGCGATACATGGGGCACAATTTTAATGACGAAGTAGCACAAAAGGATACTAAGATTGTTCCTTATGAAATTAGTAAAGGTGTTGATGGTGGTGTAACGGTAAACCTTAATGGGCAGCCGCAGCGGCCTGAAGAAGTCTCGGCAATGATCTTGGCTAAAATCAAGGCAGATGTTGAGGCTAAACTTGGAGAAAAAAATACCGAAGCGGTCATTACTGTCCCTGCTTATTTTGATGACGCACAACGAAAGGCTACTAAAGATGCGGGTGCAATTGCTGGTCTTGATGTAAAACGCATCATCAACGAACCAACTGCGGCGGCACTTGCGTACGGCTTCGATCGTAAGAAAGACGAAAAAATCGTGGTATATGACTTTGGTGGAGGTACCTTCGACGTTTCAGTGCTTGAAGTATCTGAATCTGTTATCGATGTTAAATCAACCGGGGGCGACAGTCACATG
>CAYZZD010000019.1:0-8611 GCA_964482675.1 uncultured Candidatus Saccharibacteria bacterium | reverse complement strand
TCTACCGACTGAGCTACGAGCGGATATCTAAAACGTTTGCTACTGTACCCTATTTACATGGATTTATCAAGAGTTTTGACAAATGGCCTTTTTCTTGTAGCATAAAAACAAACACTCCTGAAAACATTGTATTAACCAAAAAACCAGCATTTATGATAATGCAGATTAATAAAGATGGCGATTTTGCAGATCTCTACGAGATGCTGCAATTCGTACTAAGGTTTTACTATCGTAACCACCGCCTCTCTGCGGTTAAACGCTACATAGGCAGTAACAGAAAAAAACCCATGTTTCCGAAAAAAAGCAAAAGGATGAATATTCTTGAGCACAGCGTACTGGAAACTATTATCACGTACGATTGTATCCCGTTTTTCAGTAAACTCGGGCTAGATACTGACCGCATAGTATCCTTACCCATTCCTCACGATGATCACGAAGGTGCTCCGGGTCATACTGATGTATGTGCAACAGAAAAACACTTCATGAAAATGAAGGCGCGTGTTGGGTTTGAAGATACAGAAGCCCATGCAATTGAATGGGCGATCAAAAATTTCGGGTATCACTTCGATTTAGCCTTTGGTTACGGATGGTATAAAAAGACCATCTACGAATACAAAAACAGGGCAACGGAAGAAGCGAAATGGGTATGGTTTATTGATAAGATAATCCAATATTGGGAGGGAAAACACGAAGTACTTCTTAATAACCCATTTTTTTCAGAAGTTACAAGTAATGGCAAACAAAAACTTGTTGAGTTTGCCCTGCAAAACGGCTGGAAAGATGTATTAACCGCTCCCAATACGCCGAAAATACTGCGCGTGTTTGATTGGGAACACGCTAATACTGATGTTGACGCACCAAAAGTGAAGAGATTTTTTCATGCTGGACTTCAAACTGGATATCCCGTGTATGATGGATTTACCCAGTTGTTGTTTAAGTACTATAAAGAAGCATACGTGCATGATTTATTAATTCCAACGTGTGCAAAATACAAACTGAATAACACTTGGGATCGTACAACCCCAAGCAGGTAAAAATTGGTTTTTTGGTTTCAGAAGGACCTTCTGGTCCACTCGGCGCTGTAACAGGCGCCGTTTTTTTATGTTCGGATTTTTGTATGATGCAGTACATATTGCATCGCCATAAACACTAATGTCAAAAAGAAGAACAGCATCGCAAGTACACTATACGCCATCGAAGTGCCATAAGTATCAAGTAATATCCCTATCGACAATGGTCCAACTAAGGCACCAACTGCGTTGATGCTACGCATAAACCCATCCACGCTACCAAAATGATCTGGCGCGGTATACACCGTAACCAGTTCTTCCGAGCCGACCCACAATAGTTCGACAATGACACCAACCAAAAAACCAATAACAATTTGCACGGCATATGTCGAAGTAAAAGCAAGTGCAAACAACAAAACAGCAAGGCCCGCAAGTCCATAACCAAATGTTCGGATTCCTTTTTTATCAAATATCCCGCCTAAAAAGTACCCCATCAGGCTAGGCAAGGTCATAACCACACTGGCGATAATCACTGGCGCATACCCCGCCCCTTCGGTAAACACTTGTATGGGAAGAAAAAATCCAATCGTTGCAGAAGCCAAAGAAATAAAAAAATTAAACGTAATGACTGTTTTGAGCTTCCAATCAAACGAGAGTACTTGACGCAGTATTCCTGATGAGGATTTTTTTTGCAATATTATCTCTGGCTCACTTTTGCGCACATGTGCCACTATTGCAATCGCAAAAAGTACCGTCGGCGTTATCATAAATAGCAGCCATGGGATCGAGATAAATTTAACTAGCACAATGCCGATAAGTGCGGCACAAACCCACCAAAAAGTACCTACGGTATCAAAATATCCAAAAACAGTTGCCAGTTTTTCTTTAGGAGTATTGCGACGAAAGTATGTTTCGCGACCGACAGCATCCATTGCATACCCGATACCATTAAAAAAGCGCGCAATAATAATAAATATAACCATTCCGGTCAGGCCAGCAAACAAGTACCCAGTTCCGACAAATACATACAACAGGAGGCCGATCACGATCAATGTGGTTGAACGTACTCGGTCAGCCAAAACCCCTACGATAGGCAGTACTAAAATAAATGCAATATCATAAGCCGACTTTAAGAGACCGGTTTGCGCATACCCACTTGCAAAGGTAAATAAAAAGACTGGGATCAAGCTTTCGGCGAATCCCCATCCGATCCATCGTATCGATGTAGCCCAAGTTAAAACTCGTACACCTTTTGGAATCTCGCTTTTATGCAAAAATCGGCTAAATAAATATTCCATACTATAATTCGTATTTTTCTATAATCATTGATGAATTGTTGGTCATTTCATTTTCCCGCAAAATCGCAAGCGCACTGTTTTTCAATTCATTACTTTCACTTGAATCAGCCGCCTCTTCTATTACATAAGTAAAAAATCCTAGGTCAAAAGCATCATTAGCGGTTGCCAGCACACAATCGTTGATATCGTACCCAACGATATGAACTTCAACAATATCGCGTGACTTTAAAAAATCAGCCAAGTGCTTATTTTCATTAAAAACTGATTTCTCTGTTTTTGTTATAAATACTGTTTTGTGAGGATCAAGCATGTGCTTAATTTCAGGGACCGTAGGCGAAAGGTCAAATGTCCAGCCAGTTTCCCTATCCCACAACGATCCTTTATCGGCATGGAAAACCGCATCGACAAATAAATCATATCCTCCATCAGTAATAAGCTTCTGCACATTTGGAATGATCATTTTATCGCGATCATTTATAAAACCAGCCTGAATATCAACGATGAACAAGGCACGTTTGCGAGATGGATGCGGGACGATCATACTACTAGTATATCAAAAAACTACATTTCGAAGCTGCCCTCAAACACATACTCTGTCGGACCAGTAAGCCACACGTTATGAAAACCTGTTTCTGTGGGAGTAAACGATATTTTTAATAGTCCTCCAGGCATATTGATAGCAACAGTGGGTTTGTCAATTTTACCAAGGTTATAGAGTATGGTTGCGATACTACAAGCTCCAGTACCGCATGCGTATGTTTCATCCTCAACTCCCCGCTCGTATGTGCGTGCGCGCCAGGTTGTTGCATTGAGTTTTTCAACAATATTGAAATTAATCCCGCCGGTATCATCAACCGAATCCCGGAAAGTCCGGGCAATTTGCTTCAAGGGGTACGATTCAAGGCCTTCCACAAACGTAATATAATGCGGGGTTGTCCCACAATGCGTAAAATGCGTATCATGTCGCTGTACCGGCAATTGCATATCAATCATTTTCAATTCAACTACTCCTTTTTCTTTCATCAGTGCTTCATGCAAACCATCCACTGCATCAAAGAAAAATGGTGTATGCTTTTTTATAATACCCAAGTCATGTGCGAACCGAACAATGCACCGTCCGCCATTTCCGCACATCGAACCGATTGAGCCGTCACTGTTCGCATATACCATGGAAAACGCATGTTTTATGTTTTTTGATTTTCGAAGCAAAATCATCCCGTCGGCACCAATCCCAAATCGCCGGTCACACAAGGTTTTTATGTATTTTTTATTCTTTACCGGGAACACGCCCTTTCGGTCGTCGATCATCACAAAGTCATTCCCCGCCCCTTGGTATTTAAAAAATTTAATCCGCATTTCGTCAGTATAACAAAACATGCTACAGTAGCGAAATATGGCAAGCGAATGCGAGACCAAGGTACTGGAGATTAATAAAGACCAGCTGATTAAAAGACTTGAATCAACGGGCGCAGAAAAAGTTGGCGAAAACCGCCTTATTGTCGATTGGTACTGTACCGAAGGTGCAAACCCTGATAGGCATCCGTGGTTCCTGCGCATCCGCCGTTATTCTAACGGCTATGCCGAATGCACCTGGAAATCAAAACCCGTCGAATCTGGTATCATGCGCACTCATAAAGAGATCAATTTTGCACTACCCGAGCCCGACAAGCTCGCCGAATTATTCACAGAGCTTAATTTGGTCACATATGCACACCAAGAAAAAGACCGGGTTTCATTTACCTACCAAGACTGGCGATTTGATATTGATACCTATCCAGGCATTCCGACATATCTTGAAATCGAAGGAAAAGATGAAGCACATATCAAAGAAGCAATGACACTACTTGGCATAGAAAACCACGCCGCGGTCAGCTCAAACGAAAGGAAGCTGATCAGCGAGCACTATAAAGCACACTGGCACAATATGCGGTTTTAGTTTTCCTTAAATATTTTTTGCACTTCTTGTTCAGGATGAAGTATAATTTTTTTTCTTCGACAATTTTTCCATACTTTAAACAACAATTCGGCATGTACCCTGTTCCTTTTTTAACAATCACAATCATAGTATAGTTACAGCATGAGCATCCCATGTAATGTTCCGGCTGCATTCAAACAGTCGCAAGGACCTTTCGTCACTGAGGAATTTTGTACCATGCTAGGAACCTTTACCAAAGTAACCAAAATCGGCGATGCGCCGGTTATTTTTGGCCACAAGACATTTTATTGGGCCGACACTATTTACCCTGATGTGCCTCTGCAGTTTGTCATGGGTGACCCAGAATATACTTCCCCATTCTTTTATTTTATCCAACGCCCGGGGACTCTGTCGCAACGGCGTGCACGCTACCATAAACGTTTTCGTGAATATGCATTAGCAGCATTACAAAAAGTTGATATGTCGGTCGAACGAGTAACAGAAGAAGCAGAGATAAGAAAATTATATGATTTATACGTCGAGACAATTAACCGATTGGGTTCTGTAACCTTTCCCTATTTGTTCTTTAAGAAAATTCTTGAACTCTCCTATGCCTATGCAATCATTGCACGGGTGAATAACGAGCCCTGCGCTTGTGGAATTATGCTAGGAAATTCGCTTTTTATTCAGGCATCAAACGAAATAGGATACAAGCATTCGGCTAATTATGCAGTATATGACACCATGTATTCGTTGTATGAAAATGACTACATTTTTACCGGAGTTACCATACGGGAAGGCCATACCAGTTTTAAATATCGCAGTGGTGCAACCGCCTATCACGTAGGAGTCGTTGACCATACATGGTATGCGGATTTGTTTGGCATACCGTTTATAGCAAAAGCATACGAGTTCTACCTGCGGCATTTTGCGGGAAATAAAATTCGCGGAGCCTTGCTACTTCCCTATTAAATTTCCAAAATTGCTTTTTCAATTACTGATCGCAAATCATTATTTTGTTTGCGGCTGATATGCAGCAATCCGGTCCACCAAAGTGCAAGGTCTGCAACGGTTTTTGCATCATAAGATTTTTTATACTTTGACAGCCGCGGCGATGAGTTCGGTAGGACTAATTGCTTAATAGTCCACCATACCGCGTTATGAATCATCTCAGGAAGTTCGTCATTTGCAAGTGCTTTGTGATACAGAAGCCACGCATTTTTTTTATCTTTTTCTAGAAGTGCTGTTCCGACGTCGAACGCATATGTTTTTTGATATGCCCGTGCAGCAGCTTTTTTTACCGGTGTTTTTATAATCTCACCTCCTAATGATTCGATTGCGCTCGACTTCCATGCAGCATCTGCTGATTCGCAAAAAACAATACTGCGGGTTGTAAGAGCAAGCACCGGCTTCAGTTGGGTAAACCGATCTTTCGTCAGAATGTCATTAAAAACAATCACCGGTGACTCAAAAAGACTCTGCGAAGCAAGCAGCGCGCTCATGTGATCCAGATCGAATGTATCTCCAGATACCACATGAACATTATCAATATTCACCTTTTTACATATTATTGTTCGGGCTTCAAAAAAAGGAAGCGCTACATAATAGATTGAAGCACCTGAAGAAGACAGTGATTTCTTTACTGACATAATCGATTAAAACCACATGCGTACCTTTTTCTGATACTCACGATACATGTCGCCACACTTCTCGACTAATAGCTTTTCTTGGAATGGGTGAATAATCCAAGTAAAGACAGCTAAAAGCACGAATCCAAAAATAAATAAGGCCAAAGAATTGATGATCAACGATACGCCAAATAATAACAATATCAGAGACAGAGCTCCTGGGTGACGACTTCGCTTGTAGGGACCCCGACGAATGTCGGTACACACTTGTGCTTCGTATAATTCACTAAAGAAAATTTTGCGCACTCGGTGGACAGCGACAAATAAAATGGTTGCCCCTAATAAACATGCCATCCCGATAATTTGAATAAGCGCGATCCCGTTAGACCGAAATGCAAGTGGGATTGGATGAAACAAATGGATCGTAAGCCCCAATACAATACTTAAGACAAACAAAAAAGGCGCATAATTAGTCAAAAGCAGCAGGGTAGTTTCGGGGTTTCGTGAGTTTGCCGCGTTCATATAAAGAGAATTATACTCTTGCTGCATTGATATTGCAAAAGTCTTCTTAGGCTATCATTTCGGCATGTCAGCAAAAAAACCAACAATAGCACGGTGATCTGAGGTCATTTGCGGAAGCATATAAGTGGTAATCGGCGGTGTTTCTATGCCCATAAGGTGATCAATAGCCAGTGCAATATTTTGTAACCCATGCCACGACAAGAAGGATCGCGACCGATAGGCACTAAAATCTTTTCGAAGTGTGGCCGAAAACCAACTACTATTGAAATCCCCCACCAATAAAACAGGCATATGATTGTTGCGGTAAGCACTAATACGATCAGCTAAATGGGCAAAATATAATTGTTGATCATGCCAATAGCGAGGAGTATAGGGTGGAATAGGATGTGCAACTATAAGCACATACGAATCAAATTCCGTGATACAAATCGGGTATAGTGCATCTGCAACGAATGCGTCGACAGGCTTCTGATGAGAGAATATTGCGCAGGATAACCCCTCGTTATTGTGGTATGCCAGTGGCTTGCCGTACTGTTTCGCCACGGTGCTGATAATCTGCGGGTTTGGCTCGACTAAGGCAACAGCGACTGGATCAAGATGGGCAATCACATCGCTGATCACTTTAGTACGTTCGTTAAAGAACAGCGTATTCATAAAAAAGATATCCGGATGTGCAGGTATTTTTTTTAATGGTGTGCTAAATATTGTTACTGGTATTACAAAGATAACAATATATGCACCGATTCCCGCACCAAGTATTGTTACCCAACCCCATGATCGATAGGCGCACAAAATCATACCATGGATGATTATCATGATCCCAACATATAGGGCTCCCTCCGCAATAAGATCAAGGATCCACACATGAGCACCAAACAACGTTGCCGCCCATAGCAAAACAGTAAGTAAACTTGCAATGATTATAAAAAACGTACGCATAGAATCTAAAAATCGAGCTTTTTCATCTCACCCCAATTATTTCCAACTTCGACAGTAACCGCAAGTGGTGCCAGACTCTTATAGTGCAAAAAAGAAAGTTCGTACACATGCTCGAGAATATTTTTTATTTTCGGCACAACGGCATCTACTGCCTCGTTTTTGATCTCGAACACAATCTCATCATGCACTTGCAGGATGGGATACACGCTATCAGTCCAGCCTTCTTGGTATATCAATTCATCTACCAATATCAGTGCGATTTTTACAATGTCCGCACCGGTCCCCTGAATCGGAGCATTTAGCGCTGATCGCTCTGCATATGCGCGTATAAATGGCAATGGAGAACGCAATGCGGGTAATGTTCGCTTCCGACCAAACAAGGTTTTAGTAAAACCATCTTTTTTTGCCTGCGCTACAATATCGCCACAAAATTCTTTCAGGGTTGGAAACTGGCGAAAATACTGTTCATAAAAAGTCTCCGCTTCGGCACGCGGCGTACCAAGGTTTTTTGCCAGTGCGTTTACCCCCATACCATAGAGCACTCCGAAGTTGATCACCTTTGCCTTTCGACGCATATCTTTGGTAATAGCATCAGGCCCGACACCAAAAACACGCATTGCAACAACACTGTGGATGTCTGCATTACTTTTAAAAGCCTCAATAAAATGCGGGTCCTGAGAAAGTTCGGCGGCAATGCGCAGTTCAATTTGTGAATAATCAAAGGCTACTAATGAAAATCCAGGTGTGGCAACAAAGCCCTGCCTAATACGCTTACCTTCGGTATCTGACGCAGGAATATTCTGCATATTGGGATTCTGTGACGCAAAACGTCCGGTCGCGGCACCATCTTGCAAAAACGTTGCATGCACCCGATTTGTATCATCGGCCAAAGTAGGCAATACTGCGACATAAGTCGAAAATAACTTATCAATTTCGCGAAACGCCATTAGCGTATCGATAATAGGATGAGTTCCTTTAAGTTCCTCAAGCACCTCTTCTTTAGTCGAACGCATGCCAGTCGAGGTTTTTTTTGCTCGCACTTTTGTACCCAACTGTAGCTTTTCGAACAAGACATGCGACAACTGCTTGGGTGAACGCGGATTAAATGATTCTCCTGCCTGTGATTCCATGTCTTTCACATAGCCAGCAAGCAGTTGTTCGTATTCATTTCCTAGCTTTTTAAAATATGCTGGATCGATCATGATGCCACGAGCTTGCATTGTCTTGATGACAGGATACAAAGGTCGTTCGATTTTTTCATACACATCAACTAGATCATCGCGTACGATTTGTTCGTGT
>CAYZZD010000018.1:0-8655 GCA_964482675.1 uncultured Candidatus Saccharibacteria bacterium | reverse complement strand
TACGCAGCCGCACTACTTCAGGCCGTAAGGTTATTCAAGCACGCCGCCGCAAAGGGCGTAAAAAGGTGACTGTTTAATCCCCTATGCTCCCTAAAAAGATGCGCCTGACTCGACTTGACTTTGCGTCAGTCGCACGTGCAAAAGCAAAGCGAGTGCGTTACGGCGCATTCGCTCTTTCGCTTTATCCGCATGAAACTCTTAAAATCGGCTGCGTTATATCGAAAAAATATGTAAAGACGGCAGTACAAAGACATCAATTAAAACGAAAAGTGTATAATTTCTTTATACAGCAAGGGTTTTCAAGCGGTTGGTATGTATTATATGTACAAGGGTCAATAAAAACATCCGATATCAATAATGTTTCAATAAGCCTGAAATCTCTTTTCTCGAGCCTATGATTATCCTTACCTTATATACGACATATCTATTTTTGGTAACAATCCATGTCTATCGTTACTGCATGCGACCTTTGGTTACTGTTACTTGTTGCATGTATCCTTCATGCTCCGAGTATGGGTACCAGGCAATCAGTAAACATGGCCCCTGGCGCGGCGGGTACTTAACCGTAAAACGCATCGCTTCGTGCCATCCATGGCAAAAAAAACGCATTGATTTTGTGCCTTAGAGCAACAGATGGCGTAACACAAAAGCAAAAGCAGTAAAGTGGAACTTGGGTCGCCAAGATGCTAGAATGCCTCAATATGAAAGCGCTTTGGAACACTATTATTTTCAACCCCCTTTTAAATCTATTGGTATTTTTTGTAAGTATTATGCCGTGGCATTCGTTGGCGCTATCGGTTATTTTGCTTACCTTGCTGGTTCGCGCGGCGCTTATTCCTTTGGCAAATCGTGCAACTCATGCGCAGATTGCAATGAAGAAGATCCAGCCAAAACTAGATCAAATCAAGAAAGATACTCCTGATCAAACCGAACAAGGGAAGAAAATCATGGAAGTGTACAAAGAAGAAGGCATTCACCCACTTTCAGGGTGTATATTCATTCTCATCCAGTTTCCTATAATCATTGCGTTGTATTATGTATTCGCACGGGATCTCGCATCGGTTGCTGGTTCTCTGTATCCTTTTATCCATATGCCTGAACACATCTCGACGACTTTGTTCGGAATCGACCTCACTCACTCAAAAGCAATCATATTGGCTGTTTTGGCGGGATTATCACAGCTGGTTCAACTAAAATTGTCACCTAATTTTACTACATCAAAAACTTCCCCAGTTGTATCAGTTGAACCGAAAGGATTTCAGCAGACATTTGCCGAATCGTTTCAAAAGCAGACCGTATTTATGCTCCCATTGATGATCGCCTTCTTTGGCTACTTCATGCCAGGGGCAGTTGCATTGTATTGGATTGTGAATAATATAGTTTCTGTCGTACAAGAACGCCTGGCAATGAAATCGTACGAAAAGAAATATGGAAAACTTCAATCTTAAAACAACCATTATAAAGCTTCTCCAGTCAGGAGGATTCCCTTTTGATGATATTCGCGAAACCCTTGATTCTGAAACGAATTTCACCATATATGAGATTATCACCACTGACGAAAAGACTTATACCGCTCATTATAAAGAGGTGCTTTCGGCGATTAATTTTCTTGTTCAGCGTATTGCCGAAGAGCAAATGCCTGGTGTTAAATTATATTTCTTTGTTGATGTTGGTGGTTATTATCAAAAGATGATCAATGAGATTAAGGTGCGCGCCAAAATCATGGCAGAACGCGCTAAAAGCTTCAAGCGCGATATCGAGTGCGATCCTATGCCTCCCTATGAACGATTAATCGTGCATAGTTATTTAGCTACCTATCCTGAAGTAGAAACAGAATCAAAAGGTGTGGGTCCTGAGCGTCGTCTCGTGATCAAATATGCTCCCCTTAAAAATAAATCTGGAATCTAAAAACTCCCCAGTGGGGAGTTTTTAGTATGCCGAATTACAGTTGGGTGTCGTATGACCAAAGTGCGCCCGTTTTTTTATCGACAAATAGTAGATATCGGCCGCTTTGATCAATCGACATTTGGGTATAATCAAAAGAAAATATTCCATTAGGGACTTCAAGGTTTACTGTGGTGCCAGTATCAATATTGGTTTTTGTTAACGTATCAGTGAAGCCGACACTTCCTTTGTACCAATCATCCGGATAAGTTGCTGCAGGTAATTGTTGGGGCACTCCACAATATATCGTAGCGGTTCCTGCAAATGTACACTTCTCGGGTAATGTGGCCACCTGTGATGTTTGGATACTTTTTGTTTTATTGTCATAAAGACCCAATCGCAAACCTTTGTCTTGGATGATCCCACCCAATAGTACCTTCGATCCGTCACTATTCGGTAGTACGGTAAGACCTTTAACGCCGCCAGTGATTTTTGTATATGTTTGTGTTGCTGTATTGTAAAAGTAGGCGAAACCGTCTACGAGTCCTGATGGTTTTACTGCCATTACTAAAGATCCTTTCCCAATGTCATATGGAAGCCATTCGGTAAGCGCTGAGGTAAAAACATCGCTTGTTTTTCCTGCAACACGAGTTATACCCTTGGAGCCATTTTGGGTTTTTGAAAGCATGAACACGCCAGTTTTTTGCAGAGGAATCATTTGAAGAATGGTTTGCCCCATAAACGAACCAGTAATAGATACAGGTTCGAGTGCTTTTTTATCAAGAATCGCTTGAGTTTCGGCACATTGGCGATTAAATACTGCCCGCATTTCAGTGCTCATGATGCCGGTTTCAGCTAATGTATTTTTTGCTTGAAAACGTTTCACTGATGCTTCTGTTGCTGGGCCAAAACTGCCATCAGCTTTTGATTGTGCCCCATCGAGGTAAGCTAAAAATGTCTGTAGTGTTATGACTTGGTCTCCTTTAGTGCCCTTTTTTAAATCATCAGTTATCTCCCCTCGGCATACTTTTTCGGCCGGTTTTTTTTCAGGAATAGATCCATCGTATGTTTGAATTTCTTCTGTTTGGGGATTTACATATCGAAGCGCCACCTTTGATGGGCCATCAAAAACAGCTTCAGCTACGTTTGCGATAAACGTATCTGTAATCTGTGTGCGCGTAATTTCCGTCTCGTCAATTTCTGCATCATAAACGAAACCATTACGTGCGTCTGTGTAACGGATGGTCGGTACTGTTTTTACTATCGTTTTTGTTAGGACGGCCTTTTCTTCTGTGGAAAGATTTGCAATGTCGCTCGTACTGGTCGCTTCAATAGGTACTATGATGGTTTTTTGGGTTTGCCGCGAAATATAACCTGCTACCGGTCCCGTAGAGAGTTTTTTGAATTTTCCAATGGTCTCGGTGGTTTCGATTACTGGGGTTGCATTCGGCCCCGTTGGTGTCTGCCCATCGGGATTAGTTGATCCAGAAATAGGTGTTGCCCCAGTTCCGTCGAAAGGTATTTTTGAAATATCAGTTGGTTGAGGTCGATTGATTACACGGGTACCCTTATTGAAGAAAACCAAAAATACAGCAACTGCCAATAATAGGATGCCGGTAATGAAAACTATGATCTTAATAAGTCGGGCGCGGTCCATGTACGGTCTATTATACCTTAATCAACCGTCATGTCTCCACCTTCGTTGGAAACTTTACTAAAATGCATAGGGTCTTTATTTTTATTCCAATCTCCACCCCATCCCCAACCTTCTTCTTTCCACATTTGTATAAACTTGGCGGGCATATTAGTTTTATTGCTATTAAATGGATTTTCCTTCGGATTGATATCAATTGCTAATCCGTACGAATGCCAAGAAATAAATTTTGATCCTTTGGCTGATCGACATGCGTAGCCCCCCATTGCAGCTGCACTTGTCGAAGAGGCGGGAATTCTATAAAACTCATTCCCTCCTTCGTGTTTCCATTTTGCATCAATACGTTTCAAGCTTTCGACTACAGATGCATGAACAGTAAAGTTTAATCCAAATAATTGGATTTTTTGCATTTGTGTATCGTCGCATGGAGAAACAGTGATTGATCCTCCGCTTTTCTTGTTAAGAGTTAAGATTTTTCCATTAGTCTTAATCCAAGCGGTATCTTGATTGCTCGCTGCTGCTGTTGTTGCCTCAAATCCCATACCGTCGTTTCCGGCCAAGGTTACACTTGGAATTTCAGGATCAAGATCAAGTAAATCCGGATTGACGGTATTCAATATAAGGTATACCGATGCTGCGCAGATAAGCGCACCAAATGCACGGCCGATCATCTTTTTCGATTCACCTTTTTCAGCGACTGCTTGAGTCGTCATGTATTCGACGCCGGCAAAAATTAACACCAAAACTGCCATTACTCCGATAATGCCAAGCAATATTTCAATAAGAAGGTTTACATATACCCCGACCGAGTCTGTCTGTACTACCTGAATACTCCCAAGTGGTTCAAGTAATTTATAGTGTGTAGGGTCGACATATACTGGCAATGAACCTTGCTCGGCAAGGGTCGCAGACTCTTTTGCAGCATTTGAATCGAATGCAACAGAATCAAGTTCGGTACCGCTTGCCGCATCGTATACCATCGCCTGAGAACTGAATGCCTGATCACCATCGGCGTTTTTTACATGGCCGACGATCTTGTAGGTAATTGCCTCTGGAAGTACGATATTCCGATAGTCGGTGGCTATCTGCTGTCCGTTTGTTGCTGCGACAGTGATGGCGCCATCACCAACAGTGGTATCCATTACTTTTCCATCATCTGTTACTCTGAATACCTGATATCCTACCGTTGAGGCCGACACTGACTTTACGTAACTAAAAAGCTGCAAGTTTTGTCCTGATGATTGTACGGTTGCGATAGGTTTTCCTATCCATATTGGAGTATTGGCGCTGTCAGCATTGCCGTTACTGCTAAATATTTTCCATGCAACATTTCCATTCGATGTACCGCATTTATAATTGAAGAGATTTGCTTTTTTATATGCGCTGCCACTTCCACCATCGGTGCCAACTTCGACAATGTATTCTTCAGTTCCGGTATTATCGCATGCTGAAGGTATATTTCCGATTTGTATCACTATCTGAGTATTTACATTAGTTACCGTGATCATGGTGTTAAGCACCTCATCATTGGGATCGGCCAAGTCAAATTCTTGGATGCTGAGGGGCATAGGTTGCCCAATGCATCCATTCGTGAAACCGATGTCCAACTTAAACAAAATCGGCACAGTCGCTATCCACGAACCTGGCGCTGCGCCTCCAATAACATAAGGATTTGTTGATGCGATGTTCGTTACGGCGCATGGAGTGCTGACACCTGTACCGTTTTGGTCAACTGGTTTTGGGTAAAAATCAAGCAAGGAAAATTTCTCCTCGTCATCACAGGCAATATCCCAAAATCCTTCACTGTTACATTTGTAACTCGAAACATCAGTGTCGGAATATATAAGATCGTCGTTTACTTCGTCGTACACACGGACTTCTGATAGGCAGACTCCTGAATGACAATTCTCTTCACCGGGTCGTATGTCGACTATGATCCGTCCGTTTGTATCAGGAATCGCCGTGACATCCTTAACCAGTGTTGGCGCTGGTTCTTGCATATATAATCCGAATCGCAGCGGGGTGTTTGCGCAATCATGCGATTGGATTATGTAGCGGATTTTATTTGTGTAGGTTCTTTCTCCTCCACTGCTTATTGTCCAAAAATCCGAGTAGTTTGTATTATTTTTGCCTGGCCAAGGGGCAAGATTGGTGATATGGGTAATTGCATCTTCGGCGGCAACCTTATGTGCAGTAATTGAATCGATATCGCACTCAGCGGCGTAGGCCTGGGGTACTAAAAGTCCATTTACTGAAATGATTAGGGTTAGTGCGAGTAAAAGGTATCCGATGGTGGTACGAACGTAGTGCATATATTATTTAAAATTAATGGTTATTGAGCCGGATGCGGATTCAAAGAAATTCTTTGGCGATTCTGCGGACGTGCTTATGGTTGTACTGTTTACACCCTCGTTTTTTTGGATGCGAAGGGTGCTCTCCTTCTCTCCGACAACCTTCTGACCGCCGATTTGCCATACATAAGGAATATCGCTTCGTTTAGATGCGGTAAAGAAGTAAGGCGTTGCAATTAGTCCAACCTGTTCAGCATTGGCGGTAAATATGTTCTTTACGTTAGTTATAGCATCGTAGGGTACTGGCGTGATTACCATTTGCGGCAAGAAAGTGGGTACCCGTATTCGGCCCCCCATATGTGCGCTTCCATCCCGAGTTGTCACTTGAACGTCTACAACTTCATCCGATTGCAATCGATTTTTCTTAATTAAGAGGCCGTTTTTGCCATATCCGGATTGATCTTGCACTGCTTTGTTTTCGTGTTGCCAACTATAGATGATATCACCATCTTTCGGTTGAGTTCCTGCTGCAGTGCGAATATCGGGGATCGTTGCAATTTTCACAATACTTTCATAAATAGGCAGTTTTTTTCCTTTATAGAAAGGCGGCGCGTAACTATCTACTGCTTCCCAGATCATATCGAGGGTTGAAGGTTGAAACACATAGGTTTTTTCAAGTGGGCGGTTTGGACCGTCTACGATGACTTTGACCCGTGTTTCTTGTCCGATATCCTTTGCTCGAAATTGGATCATTTTTACGCCATACCCCTTAGTAACATCCTTACCGTCAACTGACCACGAGATTGAGCTGCTATCGAGATCGAGCACGTAGCTTTGAATGCTGATGGTAACGGCTTCGTGTGGAGTGGGAAATTCAGGTTCAATCTTGAAGCTAATATCTCGTTCGGTAATAATATTGTTTGCATTTAATAACTGAGCTTGTGCTGGTACTGCAACAACGCAGGCAAAAAAAATGCCCGCAAGCATTATTTTATAAACTGCGTCAGCAAATGTCATGGCGTAATTATACCATAACCCCTGCTATGCTTCTAGAAGAATATCTTAGGACTCGCGATAAAGATCCTTATCGTTTGGTGTAACGGTTTCTGGGTTAAGATTTTTGATAAATTCTTCTTTTGCTTTTTTTTGTGCCATTAACTGTTCAGGGGTAGAAGTGACGATTTGATCTTCTGTGGGACTTCCTACAATTTCTATCGCCACATGCTTATTGCCGGCAAAGAATATGCCGTGCCCCACTGGCGCCTTTAATAGGGCGTCCTTTTCTTGTTGCGTCAAATGAAAAACTTTCTGAATATTGTCGATCGCAACTGGTGATTGGCGCAATAAGATCTGGATAGATGAGTTTGTGATAATTTTCGATCCATACTGAGAATCCAAAAAGTCATTTACGTCCTGAGTGATTGTCGCAAGGCCTAGATAGTATTTACGTCCGCGCTTTGCCATCGAGAATAAGAATGAGGCAGCGTCCTCTGACTGCATCATGGTCCATGCTTCATCAACAACCAGTAATCGTTTTCGCAAATTTTTGCGATCGCGAATTTTATTCCAAATATAGTGTGTAATAATATACATCGCAGCTGGTTTTAGGTCATCTTCCATGTCGCGAATCGAAAACACCGCGAGTTTCTTATTAATATCAACATTTGATGGCTGATTTAAGAATCCCGCCCAGGTACCCTTGGTGTATTTCTTAAGGCGTTCTACCAAAGACTCACTCCCCTCCATTGAGGCAAGCACTATTTCAAAGTCCGAAAGTAGCGGCACCGCGACATCTTTAAAATTGCTTTCGGGAGTAATGTCTTTAAGCGCGTAGGTTTCGGTGATACCTCGGTCGATAATTGAATCTTCTTCGGGGGTAAGTCCTCCCAGGAGGATACGAAATAGTCCAACCAAGTGAATAATGTTCGAGCGCAGCACATCTTTTGGATCTTCGTCTTCCAGGGGTTCCGGTAGATCAAACGGATTGATATGGTGTTCACTTGAAAGTGAGATATTAAAATAGCGACCCCCTACTGCTTCGGCTAGAAATTCGTATTCGCGTTCGGGGTCGATGACGATCACTTCGGTGTCGAACATCATAGTACGTAGGATTTCCAATTTAGTTGCATAGGATTTTCCGGCACCTGATGTTGCGAACAAGACGCTATTGTAGTTTGGCATCTTAAATCGATCGAAAATAATCAATGAAGCATTGTGGCTGTTGATTCCATACAGAATGCCCGAATCCAGTGATAAATCAAAGGAAATAAAAGGAAAAAATGAAGATACGGGGCCCGAATTGAGCTTTGAGTTTACCTGTAGGTAATCATCAGCCAGGGGTATGACCGACTTAAAACCTTCTGCCTGTTGAAAGAGTGCAGGTTTTACATAGATGAGCTTCGATTCCAAAAGCGAACGAATGGTATTTTCAACTTTCGACAACTCTTCGTCATCTTTTGCGTACAGTGTCATGTAGAGTCCGATATCAAAAACACGTTCTTGGGCTTGCTGCAGTCCATCACGTAATTCCTCGAGGTCGTGGTATGCGGTTTCCAAAATTGGATCACGTACCATGCCTTTCGATTCACGTTCAAATATCTGGCTTTGCACTTCGGCAACCTTTTTTTGAAATTCCTTGAGGATTTTGTCGGTTGCGATTGGGTGAATATGGATTGCTACATCGTAAATAGAGTCAAGATTAATGATTGGTTCGAGCCAGCCGTCGACAATGAAGCGCGGGTACGAGACAATAAAATATGATTTAACAATTTTATCGCCAAGCTCCATGTACTGCGGTTTGATCGCCAAAGCACTTGGCGCCAAAGT
>CAYZZD010000017.1:0-8733 GCA_964482675.1 uncultured Candidatus Saccharibacteria bacterium | reverse complement strand
CGACTTCCACGAAAAAGATACCATAGCTGCGAGTCAGCTGCGGCACGATAACGCGTTCGACGCCGTTGACCACGAAAGTTCCGTGCGTAGTCATCAATGGGATTTCTGTCAAAAATACTTCCTGCTCTTTCGAAGTTCCCAATGATTTATTAGTCAACTTGATCGTTGTCTTCAAGACAGACTCATATGTCTGCTTATTCGCCTTCGCCCAGTATTCATCATGTTCGGGTTGCGTAAGATAAAGTTTCGTGAACTCAAGAACGAATTTTTTACCCGAATAATCCTCGATAGGAGAAAACTCCTCGATGATCGCTTTCAGATCCTTTTCTAAGAACTTCTTATAAGACGTAACCTGCATCTCGATCAGGTTTGGGATCGGGATCAAAGGTGCGGCGTATCGCGAAAATGTCTTCTTCGCACGCGCGCTTTTAGCGACAACAGCTTTCTGCGGCATATATATGCTTTTTTAATAAATAAAAGGTTTGTAACCTTTTGTTATCAGCACTCGCTCGGATATGCATGATAATCATGCATATCGCTCGCTCGCTTGATAATAAAAAGAACGCCGACGGTGCAGTTCTTTTTGTAGATGATAATAAAGGCCGTAAGTACCACCAAAACACAATCGGCGCTGTAGTACATCCAGTATGCATATTTAATAAGCAGTGTCAAATTTCAGGCAAAAAACCGGCTTCTGGGCAAAAATAAGGGTGTTTTGAGGGTCAGAATCATTAAAAGCATTGATAAATAAGGGCTTTATGGTATTTTTAAGGTCAAAATACTTGACTTTTACATAAAAGTATGATAATATATACCCAAATACTGCGATTTTTATGGTTTTCTAAGGCCTTTTATAAGGTTTTAGAAAACCATAAAAATCAATGTAGTATGAATACTTTAAAAACAATTGTAATATTCGCAAGTATCCTGTTAATGTTTTCGGCTTCTTCTTGTAAAAAAGAAAAAACCTTAATTATTAAGGAAACCGTTATTATCCACGATGGGAATCACAATGATACATGCGGTGATACCACCGTGGCTCCCCAGTCGCTGTGGCAATACCATGCCACTACGCCTTACCTGGATCAGTGCACTAACCTGTTGTGGGCCGTATCATTTTCCGGAAGTAATACACTGTATAAGGTTTGGGCACCGTGCACAGGAACACCGACCAAACTGGACGATAAGTATTACTTTGGAAATACTATCGGCAACCTTTCGGCAAATGGAGCAATGGAAGCCAACGAATATTACTACTCAAGTGGAAAAAATTATTTAGTTTACGAGATTCACTGGGAGTGGAATGAGGGAGCTAATAATTCCTACTTAATCCCCCATCCGGAGATATAACTAAATAGTTTAAGTAACAAGAAAAGCCGCCTACTAAATAAAGGCGGCTTTTTTGTCTGTTTTTTATAAAAAGCCTTATATAGCAATGGTTAGCATACTTGACTTTTAGTATAAAGTATGATACTATTTAGAACAAAGAGGTCATTTTGACAAGTACTCGTGTTACGAATTCCCTAGTTATCCGCGAACGTTCTTTGCATAAATAAGACGGATACATGAGAATCGCTGCTTTTTGCTCATCGTATGAGTGAACACGTACCTGTCAGTTAATTTTCTTAAAACAATTAACCATGGCCAGTTATTTCACAAAAGACGCACTTTACTGCGCACGCTTCGCTCATCTAAGCGACAGCCTCATTACCTTCACTTTTGATGGAAACAATAACAACCTTATTAATTTCCTGAAAAAAGAAATCCCCAAACACTTTGGTGACATTCCCATTATGTATTATGTGGGTGCCGACGAAGAAGCAGGAACGTACGACATTCAAGAGTGGAATGAAACTACTCAAAAATGGACCGACAACGTTATTGCATTTGGAGAAAAGGAGTATGAAAAGGCATTAGTAATTAGAAAAGTGAGCTTGCCCAAAAAAGGCGAAAACTACACGGCGGTATTATGGAATAGGGATGAGAAACAGCTACAATTTTCGTATGGTAAAGACCATGCAAAGACAATAGCCTGGCTGAAAACTCAATTTCCTACATATACAGACAGTGACTTGATTGCGCTACGAATGGGATCAGTTGCCTACGAACATGGTAGTACTTTTTACCACTTTCTAATCTGGGAAAACGGTAAATGGACTAACACTGTTCGCTGCGATGATGATTCTATTTTTGATAACGCAATTATGCTGTTTTACAAACCGTAGCGAAAACAAAAAACCCGCGACTGCAACCAATGCAGCCGGGTTTTTTATTTGGATTTTAGACATTTTGACAGCTTTTTAAGTAAGAGTATAATGAAATTCAAGAAGCATTCTTTGCGTTATTCTGACCTCGAGGGTTTTGGCTTCACAATTCAATCGTAAGATTCTTTTATTCGGATTGCCTTGTCAGGGAATGACTGGCTGTCCACATAAGGCCGTCCTATTTTGGGCGGCTTTTTTATATAAAAAAATCCGGAACTTTTCGGGTGACGTACATCAGCCTTTAGTGTAGTTCCGGATACGAGTAGGTTGTTGCTTAACAACTTATAATGTTAAGACTTTACGATTTTCAGCTTTGCTTCTACTTTTTAGCTGTCAGTGCGCTTCATACTATTGAATTTAGAAACTAAGTATACCAAACAGGGGTGCTTATACAAGCTAGAGTGTCAAATCTTCAAGTTCGGCAATGTTGTCTTCAACGATCCCCTTTTCGAATATCGCCGAAGCAGAGACAAAGCGATTGGCGCCTGCTTTTTTAAGCTTTGTGATATTTTCTGCATTCACTCCTCCGTCAACTTGGATAAGCATATCAGGAAATAGCTTACGTACTTTTTTTATCAAATCATACACGCCTTCTTGCAACACGGACCCGCTAGATCCCACGGGAAAGACTCCCATGCATTGCACATAGTCAACCTCTGCCATAACAGGTACATAGGTATCAATATCATCATGCACCGTAAGGGCGATACCAATTTGTACGTAAGGCCTGTAGGTTTGCAATAGTGCAATTTCGGCTTCGGGGTCAGTGAGTGTTTGTGCATGCACAACAATGCGCCGTGGACCTAGTTGAATCAGTTTTTCAAGCGTCTGCGCAGGATGCACAATCATGCAATCAAATTCATAGTCGACTGTGCCCCAATACGGAAGACCCCGCTCGATATAATTATCAAGCGAATGTGACAAACGACCCTTGGTATTCCACGGCCACGAATAGCTGCCGGTATACAGGCCATCAAGTAAATCTATTTGCACCACTTGCACGTAAGGCTCGACCAATTCAACATTATCAGCAATTGATTCATATGAATCCGGGATAATGGCAGGAAGAATATCAGCTGTCTTCATGATCCGAGTATAATACACAATAGCCATATAACAAAACACCCCGCTCGCGCAGGGTGTTTTGTATTAAAAGCAAGTATTAATTTCGCGATCCTTTCTCCCAAAGCACCAATAATGGGCTTGCAACGAAGATTGACGAATAGGTTCCGAATACAGTACCCAAGGCCAAGATAAGTGCTAAGGTGCGGGTTGCTTCTGGGCCAAAGAAAGCCAAGATAAGCGTAACCAGGATAATCGAAGTCGAAGTGACCAATGAACGGCGGATAGTCTGCGATAGAGATTCGCCGACAATAGTATCAAAGTGATGATGTACTTTGTCGCTATGCGCAATTTGCAGGTTTTCGCGGATACGGTCGAATACCACAATTGTGTCATTCACTGAAAGACCAAGGATTGAAAGCAATCCGACAACCATCAACGTGTCGAACTCGCGACCAAGAAGCAATACAATGGCAAACGGAATCACAACGTCATGCAACAAAGTGATAATGACCACGATACCGTACTTCCATGAAGCGATCGGCTTTGACACACGGCGAAACGCAAAGGCTACGTACAAAATGATCAAAATAATCGTAACAATAAGCGCAATAACCGCTTTTTTCTTAAGCTCCTTTCCAAGTGATGGACCAATGGTCGATGAACGTGCAAGTTTTACCGAAGAATCTTTTGCTGTCAGCGCTTCGGTCATTTTTTGAATTGTTGCTTCGTCAGCTTCGGCAGTACGCACAACAACCGAGCTTTCACCCAATGATTGTACCCGCGGCGCTTCACCAGTAATCGGAGCAAGTGTCGCAGCAACATCTGCAGCAACCGGTGCCTGATCAAATGTATATTCGATCAAAGTTCCACCAGTAAATTCAATGCTTGGATTTATCTTAGCAATGCAGATTACTGCAATCGAACCCACTACCAACAAACCGGCAATAATAAGGAATAAATTTTTATATTTAAGGATGTTCATATACTTATACGTTACGGATACCAAATAAGAATCGGACGACCTTTGATGAGTCCTTACCTTCGCATGCGCGAAGCAGTGCTCGGGTAACCGTCAAAGCGGTGAACATTGATACCAAAATACCCAAACCAAGCGTGACGGCAAAGCCCTGAATAAGGCTCGTACCAAACCAAAATAGTACCAACGAGGTAATAAGACCTGAAAGGTTTGAATCGCGAATCGAAGTCCAAGCGCGGTCAAATCCGGTAGTAACCGCATCGTGTAAGGTGCGGCCCTTTTTAAACTCTTCCTTCATGCGTTCAAACACGAGAATGTTTGCATCAATGGCGATACCAAACGAAATCACAAATCCGGCAACACCGGCAGCGGTAATGGTAACAGGCAGAAGCTTAAAAATAGCCAGAGTAATCACGCCATATATTGCCAATGCAACGCCAGCAACCAATCCTGGTAGACGGTAAAGCAAAAGCATGAACAGAAGGACCGCCAAGAAGCCGATAAGGATGACTTTGTAACTGTCATGCAGTGCATCACTACCCAAAGTAGGACCCACCACATTCGAAGATAACAATGAAATCGGGATCGGTAACGCACCCGAGTTTAGGCGTCCAACCAATCGTTTTGCTTCATCTGGAGTGAAGTTGCCCGTAATAACCGCACTACCATCGGTAATTTCACTTTGCACGGTTGGCGTGGTAATTGGAGCACCGTCAAGATAGATCGCGATCTTCTTGCCGATATTTTCTTTGGTCATCTGCGCAAAGATCTTAGTACCCGCTTCGTTAAATTCCAAAGCAACGATAGGCGCTCCTGCAAGCTGGCCGCCGTTTGCCGATTGAGAGAACTCGACGCGAGCGCGCTTCAAATATTCACCGGTTAGCTGGGTGTCAACATAGTTTGCATCCTGAAGTGCACGGGCATCAATAGTAAGTACTCCGTTCTGAACATTGGAACTATTAACCTTAAACTTTTCCTTTGCCTTTAAGATCGCATCTTTTTCTGGGCCATCAGGTCGTTCGGTCTTAAATTCAAGGACTGGAGTTTTGCCAATAGTATCAAGTGCCTTCTGAATATCGGTCACGCCGGGTAATTCAACGATAAGGCGGTGTTCACGTTCACCTGATGCCAGTGATGAAGTCTCAGTCTCAACTGTCGGCTCCGTTACGCCAAAGACATTGATGCGGCGCTCGATGACATCGCGTAAAGCGGTCAAAGAGTCCTTTGTATCGGTCGACACCAATTTTGAGGTATCAGCTTTATAAATAAGCTGGACGCCACCTGACATATCAAGACCGTAATGGAACTTGTATCTTGGCGACTGTTTCATCTCGGTCTGGTAGACGAAAAACGCAACCAAAGCAGCCAGAACTAGGATGCCAATTGCGACCAGTTTGCGGAAAATGGGTTTCATAAAATAAACGCTTGTCTATATAAGTATGCTAATAACGAAGCCGAGTATACCGCCGTGGGGTGCAATATGCAAATTGACTGATGAGAGGATTCTTATTGCGGAGTAAGCTCGTTTTTAGGTATTTTTTGACCTATGGGTCACCTTTTGTAGATAATCAAGAGCTCGTTCCACTGCCCATGTTCCACCGATACCTAGTAATGCTCCTGCACCAATATCGAAGATAAAATGAACGCCGGCTGCCACTCGGGCAATTGAGATTAAAAACGCAAACACGAAAAAAACATACCCGGTTTTCTTATGATAACGGTAGATTGCGGACGCGAGCGCAAAAAAAAGCGTTGCGTGTCCCGAAGGAAATGATGCGTACGGCGATAAAGTGAAAAGTGCATGGATCTGCGAATACTGGATATACGGTCGCGGCATATGGACCAGCATTTTCAATACACCCGAGAATATCCAGACAACACACACAGATGTGGCGGCACGCAATGCTTCAAAAAAGCGCGTGCGGATGCGATCAATCGAAAATAATGCATCCTGATGAGATCCAAAAAACAGATAGGCAAATCCTGCAAATGCCACCCACACATCTATTTCGACAGCAATAAAATATACAACACTGCGCAGCATACCCTGTTGCACATGACTATTTAAAAACAGACTTATTAAAAGATTTACCGCTGGGATAGAATACATACATTTTCAAAAAGACATGCAACGGTAACTGGCCCCACACCTCCCGGACTTGGTGTAATGAGGAATGCCTTAGGTGCAACTGATTCAAAATGGACATCGCCGACGATCGATCCTTCCATCTCTGACGTTCCCGCGTCAATAACCACAACACCCTCTTTTACCATAGCGCCGGTGATAGCATGCGGCGTGCCGGTAGCGCTGATGATAATATCCGCTTGGTGCAATAATTGTTGTTTCACGTCCGATGGGGTTTCTTTCGTTATTACGTCAAATGAAATACCACGATTGCGTAGCAAATGAGCAACAGGTCGTCCCACCAAAGGACCCTGTCCTGCAATGAGTACTTTCTTTCCGGCAAATGAAATATGCGCTTCGTCAATTATTTTCATAATTGCCGCCGCAGTTGGAAGAACCAATGCCGTTGCCGCATTGTCATAAAATGCTTTACTGGCAAAGTTCCCAAGAACATCGGCATCAAGATGGACGGCTACAGCATTCAAGATAGTTTCCTTATCGTATCCAGCCGGAAGCGGCAACTGCACAATCACCCCTGCCATATGCGGATCATTATTCAGTTTATTGATTTCACCCAAGATTACTTCAATTGGCGTCCCATCAGGAAAGAATACGTCGCGATAATCAAACCCAAGCGCCAATGCGGTCTTTTTTTTCATCGCAACATATTTCGCATTAACGGGATCATTGCCAATTTGGATATCAGTAAATGCCGGCGCGCGCGAAAGTAATCGCACGCGACTTGCAACCTCTGCAAGAATCTTTTTCTGAAGTTTTTTTCCGTCAAAAATCATAGGCCGTGGAATTCTTTGCTCATTTTTTCATGATATACGGCACGTTGACTTCGTGCAAAGTTACTACAAAGACCAAGTGCAAAGCATTCAATTAAGATATGCGATCCTCCGTAACTAGCAAGTGGGAGCGGTAAACCTACCACGGGCGCAATACCAATATTCATACCTATAGTGATTGCAATATGTATTAAAAACAAAAACAAGACACCTAAAATGACTAAGAATGAAAAATTTGAATTTACATTATTTGCATAATACATAAGCCGGCCACATAAGAGCACATAGGCGCCCAACAAGATAATAACTCCGATTGTCCCCCACTCTTCGGCAAATGACGCAAAGATAAAATCTGTATGGTTTTCAGGCAGAAATGATAAACGAGATTGGCTTCCATAGCCTACGCCCTTTCCAAGCATTCCACCTGATGCAACGGCGACTACCGACTGATAAGCATTATAACCACTTCCTCGCACGTCAGACAAAGGGTGGACAAATGACATGATGCGTTCTTTTTGATACTGCTTAAAGACAAACAACCAGGCGATAATCGCGGTAATCACTCCGACTGCCAATAAAATCATAAGGTGCTTGCGCGAGATACCCGAAACAAACAGAATTGCAAACCACAAGCCAACTAACACCATCGTAGAACCAAAGTCAGGCTGCATCAAAATTAAAACGGCAAAAAAACCCAGATAGCACGCGGTGACAATAATATGACGGATATTATGAATAACTACATGTCGCCGAGTTAAGTATTTTGCCAAAATAAGAATCAAGGCGATTTTAGCAAAGTCGGCAGGCTGAAACGAAAAAAAGCCAAGGGGAATCCAGCTTTTTGCTCCATTAATCGTACTTCCTACCACCAAAACGACAACAAGTAAAAATGCAGCGATACTATAAAAAATGATAAGAAGTCGAGAATGTTCAAAAAGCGAGCGGTTCGCAAACAATGCAGTGACAGCATACACCACAAGCCCCAATGCCAACCATATAATCTGCCGCTGGCCGAACGTATCAGCCCCCGAATAAGAGAACATAGTCACGACCGACATGGATCCGATAAATAAAATGGTAAGCACGATCCAGGGATCAATGCGTTTTAAAAAAGCAGGCATAATTATTTAAATGAGAACGGAGACACTCGTGGAATGATTTCGACGCGGCCAGGATTTTGCACAAATGGTACGGGCCACGTAAAAGTAACTGTGGCTTCTTTGTGTGCGGCAATTGATGGCAAAATCGTCTGACTTGCCGTCATAATATTCCCTTGTGAATCATAAATAACCGCCAACACTGTACCTGCAGGCATGACAGCGGTAGTGGGATTACTGATTCGAGCAGTAAGAATCGGATGTGTCGACTGATCAGCAAATGTATAACCTACTATCGATAGACGCGCTGCGTTATACGATTGAGGGACAGTACGATAATCGGTTAAAGGTTGTAATTCAAAATGGGCAGTGACTGGTTTTATTGATCCTACTCGCATTGGCGGCATATACAATA
>CAYZZD010000016.1:0-9394 GCA_964482675.1 uncultured Candidatus Saccharibacteria bacterium | reverse complement strand
TTTTTTCTTTGCGGATGGTTCCATAAAGGCGCGCCGAGTATAGCAGGTTTGGTAATTAATTTCAAATGAATTTTTAGTGAAATTATCCTAAATTTGACACAATCTATCCTATATGCTATTATTATAACAACCACGCTCTTTGTGGAAATTTTTAAACATCACAATATGCAACTTGAAAGTAGCCGGGCACTATGGGAACGCCTGACCAATGACCTCAATAGCTGCGAAGCCGTTGAGGTAACTCAAATTGCAGAAAGACTGGAAGAGTTTAAAAAGTACCTGCCTCCTAAGACAGAGTACTTCTTAGCCCCAGCATCGATCGGATTTTCCGATTCGGCGCTGATCCTGTATGTATGGACTTCCAAAGGTAACCTTTGCTTAAAAAGGGTGCCAAAAGGAAGAAACCTACACGAATGGATACTCCCCTCCAGTTCGTGATGTAAGCGGGGGCCAAGCGTAAAGCTGGCCCCTTTTTTATTACGACATATTTGCACATCTGCTCCCCTCCTGTATAATTCGTTAAAGTTGTATTGAACCCCATTTGTTAATTAAACGTAGTTTATGAAAACTAAAGGAAGAATGATTCGCGGACGTACTATCTTTGTTACTCCCGGCAAAAAGCGCTACGAGCTGTTTGGCAACATTAGTCTCGCCGAGACCATCAGGTTGAATATGCATTTAATATTGAACCCTAAGACAACGATAGTGGTTCACTACTGCGGCAAGCGAGACGAAGGGCACCATATTAAGCATTTCATTCAAAAAGATTCCTATCGCAAAGACACACCTAAGCATACCGACAAGACACGGCACACGATTGATTGCACGCTTGTTGCCTGCCATCCCAAGGACTTTATGAACGAAGCGGTGATCATGGTAAGCCTAAGCAGCGATGGTGCACTGAAGGCGCAAAAATTCGGAATCCTGTATAATGCCGAAACTAAACGATTCATCTTGTATGTTATTACAGTTGCAGAAGGATCTGTATTTGCAGACGAATACACAAAAACGAAAGATCTTTCATTTAAAACGCACTACCCTGTTTTTTGCCACAGCGATATTGAAAATGCATTATCATCTATGGAAGTAGTGCCCGACTTGCCGCCGCTTCCTAAGCAGGCTAAAAGCAACACACACCATCTTCGCCTGATAAGAACAGGTTCGACTGCAGTTAATATTACCTACGACCCTTTCATAGGGAAAGGATACGCTTTAACTTTTCAGAACGAATATCGCGACTATGCGTATTCGTTCATAAAGAAAAATGGCTTTCGTATTGATATTCCCAACGGTAAAAAACTGCACGGCTTTTGCCCTATTGTTTACGAAAAAAGCAGTGCCCCGCCTATCCCCACTAAACCATCCTCGATGCGGTTTACGAATCTATTTGGACACCTTAGTGAAGTTCCAATCATCGAACTGGTAAAAATAACCGGGGCCAAAGATCATTCCCTAGTTGAAAAATTGCAGCAAGTAAGGGCATAAAGCCTTTACCGAAACAACAATCGGCAGGAGCAATCCTGCCGATTTTTATTTGCATTGATAGACACATTAAAGCGCTTGAAAAACCAATGCACTATTGGTATAGTCAAGCCGGCCAGCAGTAAGGCTCTATCGTCTAATGGCTAGGACGCATCCCTCTCACGGATGAAATCGGGGTTCGACTCCCCGTAGAGTCACAAAAACATACGCAAAACCGCCGGCTAAATCCGGCGGTTTTGCGTGGCAGATTTTAATCAGTGATTTATTTCGATGCTGTCTTAAATGAAACCTTATCACCGCGCACGATGCCGTATCCGTTTTGAGCAACCAATCGGTAATAATATGTAGCACCCTTTGTTAAGCTGGTGATCGACGCAGTAACATTTTTACTTACGTTTCCTTTTCCAACTGCTGTTTGTGGAGTCGTCTTAAGAAGAGCGCTTCCAAGCAACGAATCGGTACTATATTCGAACCAATAAGTTGTCTCTGAACTTTTCGGATTTACTTCACCCTGCAACATCGCCCGGGTTTCAGTAATATCCTTAGCACTCTTAGTCGTAACTAAGGGAGCTGAAGGGACCGGTGGACCGTCGGTCGAGAAAGTCGAGACCTTACCATAAGTTGTCCCAAACTGGTTTCGAGCAACAATAGTATAGTAATACAATGTCGCAGGATCTAAATTCTCAAGTGAAAGCGATACAGCGACGATACTGTTTCCAGCACCCACATTTACCGCCTTCGAGATTGTCCCCATATCAGATGTGGTACCGTATTCGAACCAATAGTTCGTTTCAGCATTATGAGGAGTTACCTGCCCATTAAGTGTAGCAACCGTGCGTCCGGTCGCACTAACTGCACCCGTTGTAACAACTGGTTGTGCGCCAGCTGGTCCATTGATCGTCTTAAATCCATAAGGGACACCAGGAACCTTGCCATACTTATTTTCTGCAACGAGGCGGAAGTAATATTGCGTATTTTTTACCAGACCGCTTATTTTGGCGGTAACGGCAAGTTTTGAATAGCCTGAACCAAGCTCCACTACACCAGTTGTGCTTCCAAGACTTGGAGTCGTACCGTACTCGAACCAATAACTAGTCATTGCACCAGTTGGAACAATGGTACCGCTTACAGTCGCCGTGGTATCGGCTGGAACAACACTTTCATTGGTCCGTACCACTGGAGCTCCGGGTGTGTCGGTCGCTTTTATTGCAGGGGCTACCGATTGATTCGTTTCTACTGCAGGCACGACAATAGGTTCAACCGGGGCTTTTTTTGCAAAAACCACGATCAAGACTATCGCCACTACAGCAACTGCTGCGACAATTATGGAAATAGTAGTGTTTTTATTCATGGGTGACATATAGTATTACAAGAACTTTTAATGACAGACCTTGTAAAAGGTATTATGGACCCACGGACAGAAAATAGCCAGGGTGACATTTTTACGCCACAGAATCGTTTTTCTATCTATATCATCCCGAAATCCCTCTTGTAGTACAACTATTTCGGCAAGCGTTTTTGCCATTCATGATCTTGCCGTGGCAACAATTGTGCATCTGTTTCTTCAGCTAAGATTACTTTCACTAAACGCTCCATGCGCATGCCCTGCGATCCTTTTACTAATACTAAGTCATGAGGCTTCAAGAATGTTGCAAATTGCGCAATAAGTTCATCGGGATGCATATAATACTGAATATCCCTTTTTAAATTATTTTCAGCAACAAATTTTTGAGCTGCTTCAAATGCTGATTTCATGCGCAATCCAACCGCAATAAATACATCGGTCTTTTGTACGGCATCAATACCCACGGCTTCGTGTGCTGGGATCGTATATTCACCCAATTCAAGCATATCGCCCAGAATTGCAATACGGCGACTTGCGTTAGGAATTTCTGCAAGAACTTCCAGTGCCTTATGGGTTGCTACGGGAGAAGCATTATACGTATCATCAATAACAACGCTAGAATTTTTTGCAGCATATGCACGCATACGACCCGGAGGTGGAACAAATTTTGCAAGCGATTCTACTGCCTTCGTTATATCAAGACCAAGACGCGAAGCGATACAAAATGCAGGTAAAAATGCATCAAAAGCATACGGGGCTACCAACTGATGGTAGTCAGCATGATATGGCATGCCGCGTACTGAAAAAGTTGCAGCCAAATATGGAATTCCCTGGTTCGTTTTTTCATATGCGTACGATGATACACCAACTTCGGCATTAGTATCTGCGCCAAACCACACGACTTTTTGCTGTGCCGTTGGGCCAAGAACGCTTGCAATCACACTGCGGCTGTTAGTATCTGCGGCATTGCAAATACAAAATCCTTCGGGCTTAGTCGCAACGCATAATTTCGCCTCTTCGCGCCACAACTCTTCACGGGATGCAAAATATTCGACATGTACCGGCGTGTCCGGCAGATTAGTCAGCACACTTATGTCAGGCTTGATAATGGTAACAATATGATCCATATCAGATAATTTACCGACACCGGTTTCAAGGACCAAATACTTTGGATATTCGGGGTCCTTAACTATTGCCAACCATAATGCGCGGCATATGATTGCAACCCAACCCATAAGGCGTCCCCAAGGATTTTCAGCACCGATGACCGTCAACGGCAATCCAAATTCACTATTGTAGCTCTTTTGACTTTTACGTACCGAAAAACCGGCATCCTGAAGTACATGAAAAATCGCGTCTTTAGTACTAGTCTTCCCCACTGACCCTGCAATTGCGATAATGTACGGCTTATAGCGCCACAAGATGAGGCGCGAAACGCAAGACAATTTCCATATTATGATTTTTTTTATCCAAGGCTTCATTAAAAAGTAAGGAGTTGCGAGCTACCGATCAGGCGGTATCTCATAGTAATGTATCAGAAAATCAGATAATTGGAAGAAATCAGGCGCGATCGATTGCGAGGCATATTTGACTCCCTTTGGATATACCATATAAAAGAAAATCAGGAATTTGGGATCATAGGCAGGAAAAAATCCAACAAACGAGTGTAGGTTTCGGTCATCATAATATCCACCATTGGGGGCAGGCACCTGCGCTGTTCCGGTTTTTGCCGCCACTGTGTAGTGCTCGAATTTTGAATGACCACCATCAACAACATCGTCAACCACATGTGTCATCATTCGCGTAACATCTTCTGCAGTTTTTGCAGAAATAATTTGATCTCCTTTGGGGTATTCCATCTTCTTCGTAAAGCCATAATCATATTCAATACGATCAACTGTGTGCGGTATTACCAGATAGCCTCCGTTAGCGATCGCCGAAAGTGCGCGGACAATTTCGATTGGCGTCACCGCAATACCTTGTCCGAATGACATGTTGGCATATTCGATATCACGATTGGTATTTAGGTTGGAAAGAAGACCCTTGGTTTCTGATGGCAAATCGATGCCGGTTTTTTCCCCTAAACCAAAGTGCAATAAGTAGCTTTTCATTGTCGCCTTCGGCACTAATTGTGATACCTTTACCATCCCTGTGTTCAACGAATTACTTAACACTTCGGTCATAGTTATCTGCCCTCGACCTTTATTGTCGAAATTGTGAATAGTAGTTGGTCCTACTTTTACAAAACCTGGATCATAAAACGGCGTCTGAGGAGTAATCTTACCCGCATCAATACCTACAGCCATAATGATTGGCTTTACAATAGAACCCATCTCAAAAACATTTTCAACAAAGGGATTCGTATAGACTGCGTTTGAGGATGCTTCGCGGAAATTATTGACATCGAAGGTAGGCCTGACCGCCAATGCCTTGATCGCGCCGGTGTTTGGATCAATTACCAATCCTCCAATTTGGTCAGGGTGCCATTTCTCAACCATCGAATCAAGAGCTGTTTCAAGATGCGATTGAACATTTGGCTCGATCGTAGTAACCACGTTGCCATCTGGCATGTCGTCAGTATCAGGCTTAGTGAATTCTCGAATCTTAGCAAATGCCTGCGCAAAGAAGTTCACGTACAGATCCTGTGAACTGCGCTGAAGTAATGCATCATATGAACGCTCGATGCCGTAACGCCCTGCAACCTCGTTACCGTTTGAACCCACGAATCCAATCAAGTGCGCAGCCAATTTCTGCCCGGGTGCATATCGCCACTCCTCACGATTAAGTGTGATTCCAGGAATTTTTTGAGCAACCAGGCTTTGTGCGGCTGGTTCCTCGATATGGTGCGCCAACTCTTCATAGCGATCGGTTTTCTTTGTCAGACGAATCTCGCAATCATCAATGAGGCCATCCGGCTTGGAAAGTGCGGCGGCGATAGCAGCGCATGCCGCTTTTTCGTCGGTCACCTTTGCGGGATCTGCAACAGCCTTAAACCCGCTGTAAGTAACAGCTGCCGATACTTTGTTTCCATCTTTAGTTTCGAAAAAAATAGTACCACGGTCGAATCGGTTTGGATCATCCTGGACATACTGGCGCTCGGCAAGTTCTTTAAATTCTCGTGCCTGAATAATTTGCACCAGCCCAAGCTTCAAGACAATGATCATTCCAACGAGCAAAACAAAAACCGCCAACAGCCGAGTGCGGCCGCGTGCGCTGGGATGAGCATAATTATTATGATGCGCTGGCATACGTTCGATGCACGCAATTATACCTTAGCGCGCCTTCGCAAGCGAACGATCTGGATGCAGTGAGCCGTAGCGCACATTGACGGGTTTAGAATATCCTTCAGCTTGTGCGGAAGCCAAGCTTACGGTGCCTACTGACTGATAGTATTTTTGTTCAAGTTCTGCAACCATCGTTGCCTCATCACGCACCGTGCGTGCGAGTTGTTTTTTTTGAGCAGTATGTGCGATTGTCATAACCAACGTGCAGATATATATCACAATACCGACAGACGAAAGAACACAACCGATTCGTTTCAGGTTAAGATACAGAGACGATGCTTTGTTTTTTCGTATAGCGACAGTTGATTTGGTCATACAATTTTTGTAATACCTCGGAGTTTTGCACTTCGAGATCGCTTATTATCAAGCAATTCCTGATGTGACGCGGTTAAAGGCTTCTTTACCAAGAGCTCGTAGTTGCCTTCTTCACATGCATCTCGAAACATGTTTTTCACTATTCGATCCTCTAGGCTGTGAAAGGTAATAACAGCGATCCGCCCCCCTACAGGCAATGATTCGATTGCGGCCTTGATCCCTGTCTCGATTGCACCAAACTCGTCATTGACTGCAATACGCAGTGCCTGAAAAGTCTTAGTCGCCGGATGTACCTTACGGTGACGAAATGCTGCTGGTAGCGCCATGGTAACCACCTCTGCTAACTCATTGGTCGTAGTGATCGGCTTTTGCTCGCGCGCTGCAATGATTTTGCGTGCGATAAGTGGAGCAAAACGCTCTTCGGCGTATCCCTTAAGCATGTGCATTAAGTCAGCATATTCCCAAGTATTGATGATGTACTCGGCGGTGAGCGCCTGGGCCGATGGGTCATAACGCATATCAAGCGGTCCATCATGCTGAAATGAGAATCCGCGTGTTGGATCATCAAATTGATTCATGCTCCACCCAAGATCAAAAAGATATTTGGTCGGCATGCTTGAAAGATTTTCAAGCGTCGCCGCAAGGTCCTTGAAATTTGCATGGATGAATTCTACTTGATCGCCCCAAGGTTCAAGCGCTTTACGTGCGCGCTTCAACGCTTCGGTGTCAGTATCACATGCGATATACTTCCCTCGCATCAGCAGTGGAAGAATTGATCGAGCATGACCTGCTCCATTGACTGTACCATCCAAGACGATATCTGTTGCTTTGATATCCAATAGTGAAATTGTTTCGTTTAAAAGGACAGGAATATGCATACGTGTGTGACTACACACGTGGTGTAGGGATAGAGAGGGTATCGCGGTCTCTTCTATCCCACACCACGAGCGTCGTCTAAATCATTCCAATCGACCCCAGCTTCTCGGCAAGGGTATCGGCATCGCGTTCGACCCGTTCTTTATACGCGTTCCATTGTGCCTCTTCCCACACTTCGATGCGGTTATGTACACCGGCAACAATCACCTTTCCGGTTGGCAGTTTTGCGAAGTCTTTTAGAACATCCGGAATCAACAAACGCCCCGCTGCATCAAATTCGACTTCATGGGCACCACTGAACAAAAAACGATGAAATGCCCGGGTGTCCGATTGCCCCATACCAAGCTCTCCGATACGGTCGGCAATCTTATCCCATTCTTTCTTGGCGTAAATGAACAAGCAGTGATCAAGCCCACGCGCTATAACAGCGATCTTTCCTAGATCCTTGCGGAATTTTGTAGGAATCGAAAGCCGTTTTTTATCGTCGATTGTGTGCGTAAATTCGCCGATGAACATAGTGCGTGGAACAAATGGAACCGTTTCTTATGTTTCCCACTTTTTCCCACCTGCATTATACTCTCTCCCACTTTGTTTCACAATAGCCCAAAAGATAAATATCTGTGGATAAATACACGTTAAGTGAGATTGTTTGACAGTTTAATAAATTTCTTATTTTATAGCGTATCAGCATCAATTTAATCCATATAAAAACCCCCGCTAATAATGCGGGGGTTTTGTTCTTGCCTGCCTTACTATAAATCATCTTGGGCGAAGAATTCCTGTTCTTTCTGTAGCATTTCATGGTAACACTGGTAATCATTCAAGCTCAGGACCAATACGCAGGTCGGCGGCGAATCCCAAGTGCAATACCAAGGACTTTTACTCGGGACATTTCTAATAACCCGAACAAATGAGTGAGGGGTGTTTTCGGTTTTTATTTCCGATTTCCAAAACGATGTTGCCGCATCATCAGCTAGAGCCCTACGTTCAACATATGTTACTTCTATAGCGCCGTATTTATTACCATACAGGTCAAATGAATCAATAACATAGTCCTTTTTTTCTTCAGACCATGTGGCAAAAAATTTTCCTATCATAAGCGCTGTCGCGTAGGCGACAATTAGCGCACCTATGATAGCTGTTGGCAGTCGGTAATATGGATCCGCAATATACGGTTCAAGTAAAATGAATCCTGCGATTCCAAAAATTACAGTCAAAATGATGAGAGTTCTCATGCTAAAGGGGTTTCGTGAATGAAATTTTGTCTTGATTGAAATTATCCTCTTGAGGTGCAAAAAGTCAACAAAAAAAGCCCCACAATTAATGCAGGGCCTTTTTGCACTCAATTAAGCAATTGTTCAAAAAAGGTATTTAGAAATTGGCACAATTTCTTTTCACGCTTCTCTGGCGAATAGAAGTTATGAAATTCAACATTACCAGTAAGATGAAAGTAGATACGCGCCTTTATGATCATCTGCAGAAAATCAATTTGGTGTACAAATTTAGCTGTAGGAGTCTTGTTTTCCAAAAACTCTTCCCATAGCTTACATTGTGATTCTGAGTTGAATAATGGCCTAAAAATAATCTTAAAGGCTGTTCTGTCGTCTTTCATTTTTTTATTCGGATCCATCTTATCCGCAGGAGTTTTGTCGCCGGTAATGATCTCAGACAAGTCATGCACGCGTATCATCGGACACACGTTATTCCATTCAACATCAGGAAATCGTTCAAAATGTTCATATCGCAAAAAATCTGCGATGTACTCCATGCCTATCGTATGTTCAGCGACAGACTCTGCCATAAGAAGATTAATATCCCTAGCCTCCTCAACCCAGCCAGCACGATAGATATTTGGTAAATGATAAGTATGAAGAATTGCCCGCATTACAGGATCAAGACGCTCTAAGTTGAACAATCCATGCGGGTGCCCCGCTTTATATTTTTTTCTTTCCATAGATGGGATTTTTATAGTTTAATTGAATGATACAAATGATTTTCATTTTGTAAAGGCAACAAAAAACCGCCCAGTCGGCGGTTTTTTGTAGTGAATATATATCCTTAAACTAGTTTCCTTTTCCTTTTGCTTCGCTCT
>CAYZZD010000015.1:0-9730 GCA_964482675.1 uncultured Candidatus Saccharibacteria bacterium | reverse complement strand
GATGAAGCGCAAGAATATGAACGACTTGATAAACTTAGTTATGATGACTCGGTGGTATATGCAAGCGATATATTTAAAGATCAAATAGACTCGATACGAAATAATCAAAGCGTACAGCGGCTTGCTAATCTGCATAATCCTAGTCATTTTGCTATTACTCATCAAAAGGGGGATCAACAAGAGGATGGCTACTTTAGGCCTAAAGACAAGGCGGTATATATTTACAGCCCTAAAGAACTTAATGAAACCACGGCGGTTCATGAGCTCACCCATAAATCTACTAATGGTAATTCTATGTTGATTGACAATAATTCGTATTTTGAGCTTGCAAAAAGAGCGGTAAATTCGCTCAAATTACATATTGACGCGTTTGCCCAGAAGCATGTGGTAGAAGATGTCGACTATTTAACAAACCCTACGGAAATCGACGGGCGCCAGAATTCAGTTCGTTTTTGGCTGTATAAACATTTCGCTGGCTATAAGGCGGACAGTAAATTTACTGGCGGACATTTTGATTTTCTTAAAGAGCGTTATGAAACATTGCCATATGATATCCAGCAGCTCATGGATCTTTTCCCTGATAAAGATGTATTTATAGATAATATGAATAGATATTAATGTGATGAAGCCCAAACTTACAATCGTAACCGGAAATCAACTCAAATATCGCGAGCTGTCTCTCGCACTTGAGCCGTATTTTATCTGCGAACAAAAACCAATCAAAGATTATTGCGAAATCCAAGGGACTCCCGAAGAAATTATCAAGCATAAACTGCTGGCTGCATATGAACAATTTAAAGAGCCGGTTTTGGTTGATGATACATCGGTTCATTTCGACGCATTAAATGGTTTTCCTGGCCCATACATGAAGGACTTTTGGAAATGTTTTAACCCGTATCAGATGGGTGTAAAGTTTGCTGGATCGCGCATCAAAGTAGTCTCGCGGATTGCTGTTATGTATAATCCTGATCGGATACTATTTGCAGATGGCGTGGTCGAAGGGGACATAATTATGCCAAAAACTGAAGATGATAACGGCACCGAGCTTGATTTGTTTGTACAAATCGATGGGACAGATAAGCCGATGATCGAAATGACCGTTGAAGAAAAAAACCGCCACTCACACCGCGGAAAGGCGATTATAGATTTGCTGCATAAACTTGGATAAGATATTTTAATTACATACTTATATATGACCAACCAATGCCGACAATGTAAAACGCCTTTTCACATCTCTGAGAATGATCTGCTTTTTTTGGAGCGTATGCATTCGCCGCTTCCAAACTATTGCCCAGATTGCCGCGTAATGCGACGTTTGGTGCACCGCAATGAACGGACTTTGTATCGTCGTACATGTGATAAGACTGGTGCAAGTATTGTTGCTATCTATCCCGAAAATACTCCTTGGCCAGTATATCAGGCTGACGAGTGGTGGGGAGACGCATGGGACGCAAAGGATTACGGACAAGATTATGACCCCTCGCGTCCTTTTTTTGACCAATGGATCGAATTGCGCAACAAGGTACCACGCATCGCGTTGCTCCGCATCAATAGCATTAACTGCGAATTTACCAATAATTCCGAGGATGCCAAGAATTGCTACTTGGTTTTTGCGGCGCAGCAAAATGAGGACTGTATGTATGGCCGCTTGATGTATCGCAATAAAAATTGCGTCGATGGAGCGTTTGTCCAAGATAGCGAACTTTGTTACGAATGCATCGATGTGCGCAAGTGTTTTCGCACATTGTTTAGTGAACGCTGTGAGGCATCGAGTGATTTATTGTTTTGCTTTGATTGTCGTGATTGTCAGAATTGTATCCTTTCAACAAATCTGCGGCATAAAAAGTATGTAATCGAAAACCAGCAGTATTCAAAAGAAGAATACGAAAAAAAATATGCAGAAATCATGGCTACATATGATTCGATCCAAAAAGCCAAAGACCGATATCTTGAACTTCGGGGAAGTGCAACGGTAAAATATGCGTCTTTGGTAAAATGCAAAAATGCGGTGGGTGACTATCTGTATAATTGCCACGATGTGTATCGAGGCTTTGATGCCGAGGATTGCAAAAACTGCGCTTATGTTGCTGATGCAGAAGGATGTATTGATTGTATGGACATGAACAATACATACTATAAGCCTGAATTGAATTACGACATTATGGGATCATTGCAATGTTACAACGTAAAGGCTTCCACGTATATCATGTATTCAAGCAACTCTGAATATTGTGACAGTATCCATAATTGCACTGATTGTTTTGGGTGTGTCGGTCTTAAAAAGGCATCGTATTGCATTTTAAATACGCAATATTCAAAAGAAGCATACGAGGTTCTAAAAGCGCAAATCATAAAAGATATGAGCGCGCAGGGCGTATATGGGGATTTTTTGCCACCCCATACAAGTCCATTTGGATACAATGAAACATTAACGAAAGATTTTTATCCGTTAGGCAAAGAAGCGGCAATTGCTGCTGGGTACCCATGGCAAGATGCAACAACCGGTATTTTTGGCAAAGAAACAATACAAGTGTCCGACATGCCCCAGACAATCCAAGAAGTCCCCGATTCGATCATTGACGAAGTATTGGTTGACGAAGTGACTGGTCAGAACTTTAAAATAACAGCACCAGAGTTGCAGTTTTATCGCCAAATGCATGTGCCGTTACCGCGGCGCAGTTTTGAAACACGTCATCAAGATCGTATGGCTCGACGCAATCCGCGTGAGCTTTATCAGCGTACGACGGCTGATGGAGTAGAAGTTGAAACCACATACGCGCCCGATAGAAAAGAAAAAATACTTTCCGAGGCTGGTTATCAGCAGGCGGTTGAGTAGCTTAGCGGGTAGCAACTTTTTGTTTTGCTCCGCACCACGGGCAAAACCATTCTTTTTCATATACTTGTGCAGCAATTGACGGGTCGCCGATTGACCACCATTTATTGCAGCTACCACATCGAAAATGATGCAGGTGCTCGATGGAAACCGTACCGTTATTAGCTTCGTTGTTTGATTTCGGCTCCGACATGGTTCAAAAACGCATCAATGGTCATTTCAGCTTTTGATCCATCACGCTTTTCGATAGTCAGGTTTCCGCTTGATGCTTCTTTGTCACCTAACACGATAACGTACGGAGTATGTATCGCTTTGGCTGCGTGAATGCGCTTGCCTAGGCTGTCGCCGCTTGCATGAATTTCGGTGCGAATCATTTGCGCGCGCAGTTTTTGTTCAAGATTTTTTGCGACTTCTTCGTGAGCTTCTTTAACAGGAACAATCGCAACTTGTACAGGGGATAGCCATGTCGGGAATTTGCCCGCGTAGTGTTCGGTGAGAATCCCCATAAAGCGGTCAGGAGAACCAACAAGTGCACGGTGAATCATGACAGGCGTTTTTTGCTTGCCATCAGAGTCAGTGTATTCAAGTTTAAAACGCGCAGGTTGGTTGAAGTCTAGCTGGATAGTAGAGATTTGCCACTCGCGCCCAATTGCATCTACTGCCATAATATCTATCTTTGGTCCGTAAAAAGCAGCTTCACCTTCAATTGCCTTAAAGGTAATATTTTTTTCCTCTAAAAGCTTTTGCATAATGGTTTGGGATTTTTCCCATACTTCGTCGGTTCCTAAATATTTTTCTTTTTTATTGGGATCCCTAAGTGAAAGTCTCATCCAATAATCGATTTGATAGGTAGTAAGTGCTTTTTGGATACAATTTAATACATTTGAAATTTCTCTTTCTACTTGATCTTCGCGGCAGAAGATATGACCATCATCCTGCGCAAATGCACGCAAGCGGGTAAGTCCTGACATTTCGCCGGGCCTCTCATCACGGTATAAAACAGCAAAGTCAGAATAACGGATAGGAAGATCTCGGTAACTGCGCGGACGGGAAGCATAAATCTGAGTATGTTGAGGGCAATTCATTGGCTTTAAAAACATTTCGTCCGAAACGTATTGTGATTTTACTGACAGCATATCTTCTTTGTATTTGTCGTAGTGCCCGGATATCTTAAATAGCTCGCCTTTATTGATGTTGGGAGTATGCACTTCGCCAAAACCTAATTCTACGTTCAATTCGCGCGAGAATTTTATAATTTCTGATCGGACAATATTTCCTTTTGGCGTAAAAAGAGGCATACCACTACCAACGAGATCAGAGAAAGTAAATAAATCCAATTCTTTTCCAAGCTTCCGATGGTCGCGTTTTTTTGCTTCTTCTTGTTGTGCTATATATGCATCCAACTCTTCTTTGGTGTTAAATGCTAAACCATAAATGCGTGTAAGCATTTTATTGTCTTCGCTTCCACGCCAGTATGCGCCGGCGATGCGATCAAGTTTAAATGAATCGCCCGGGATTTCTTTAGCAGGATTTTCACTATGGCCGCCGCGGCACAAGTCGGTAAATCCGCCGCATGTGTAGACGGTGATTTTTTCTCCGCGCTCGCTGATCTCGTTGATTAACTCTAACTTATATTCATTTCCTTTAAACAATTCAGCAGCTTCGTCTTTTGAAACTTCTTTGTGGGTAAATTCGGTCCAGCGAGGCAGATTTTTTTTCATCGCCGCTTCAAATTTTTCTAAATCGTTATCGGTTGCTTTCGCGCTGCCGAAATCAATATCATAGTAAAAACCATTGTCGACCGCTGGGCCAAGAGTTAGACGGGCATCAGAATAAGATTCTAAGACCGCTTGGGCAAGCAAGTGGGCAAGAGTGTGGCGTTTAGCCGCTAATTGAGCGTTTTCCATATTTAGTGAATATATCACAAAAATAAAAATACTCTACTTTATAGTTGCTTTTTAAGCACGGTTCGTGTCTAATGCATACAAGTTGGATGTTTTATCTTTTTGTTAACCTTATAAACTAGGTGTTATGGTTACTTCTCGTTTCCTGCACTTTTTGCATCAGCCCTTTCTTGTTTTCTCGGCAGCAAGTCTTATTGGGGCAATCGTCACTTTTTGCACTGGTTGTGCAAAAGGGATTGAGCTATCTTCTGTATATTGGCTTCTTCCAGCGGGGCTCCTATTTTTAACCGCCTTTGCTTTCATTATTGGGAGTTTCGAAAAAGCGGGCGGCATCTGCGAAGAAAAAGCAGACCAAAAAGCAGAATAACCGGTGCAAAAGCACTCAAGCAAAGCCCTTCTTCATAAGCGGAGGGGCTTTTGTTTTGCGCCAAAAACCATTGACAAAACCGTAAAAATAAATACTATATGCAAGTCGATGTAGATCCACGATTCTCTTTGGGATATGGGCCAAAAGGCCGATTTTTCAAACAGTATTATGTGATATCGCATCGGCGGTCGTTTTATTATTGTTAGATTTTTTTACCTATGGCAAAAACGTCAGTTCTTGCACGCAATGCGAAACGAGTTCGCCTTGCAGAAAAGTATGCGGCAAAACGCCAGGCACTAAAAGATGCCGGCGATTTCGAGGCTTTACAAAGCCTGCCAAAAAATTCAAGCCCGGTGCGCATCACTAACCGTTGTTTCGCAACGGGACGCCGTCGTGGTTACATGCGTGACTTCGGTCTTTCACGTATTAAGTTTCGAGAATTAGCTCGCGAAGGAAAGCTTCCGGGGGTACGTAAATCAAGCTGGTAATTTTTTACCCCATTTCACTATGGACAACATAAGCAACATGCTGATATCGCTTAAGAATGCCGGCAACGCCAAAAAGGCGCAGGTTTCGGTACCTTTTTCGAATATCAAAGTAGAGATCGCAAAAAAATTGTTGTCATGCGGCTTCATTGCTTCGTATGACAAACAATCGCGCAAGCAAGGCGCATTTATTGATATGGCGTTGGTCTATGATGCCGCCGGAAAATCGGCAATTCATGATGTAAAGCGCGTATCAAAGCCTTCGAAGCGTGTCTATACGACAGTAAAAGAATTAAAGCCGTTTCGCAACGGTTCAGGAAAGATTATCCTTTCGACGCCGAAGGGAATCATGACAGACGAGGAGGCAAAGAAGGCGTTGGTCGGCGGCGAAGTATTATTCACTATCTGGTAATAATAATTATATGAGCCGTCTTGCAAAAAAACCAATTGTTATTCCTGCGGGAGTAACTGTAACCATGAATTCAGGTACTATGAGCGTTAAAGGTCCCAAGGGTGAACTGTCATTCGTTGTACATCCAGCAATCAACGCTACTGTTGAGGCTGATGGCATCGTAATCAGTAAAGCCGAATCAACTCGATTCGCGCAAGCGCTGGTGGGAACTGTTGCTGCTAATATCCGCAATATGGTAATGGGCGTGGTGACACCATTTGAAAAGAAATTGATCCTCGAAGGAGTCGGATACCGCATTGCGGTTGCCGGTAAGAATCTTGAAATGTCTTTGGGCTTTTCACATCCGGTAAAAATCGAAATTCCTGAAGGAATCACGGTCACCTCAGAAAAGAACATCACTACTTTTACTAGCCCTAACAAAGAACTGGTTGGCCAGTTTGCCGCGTATGTACGGTCATTGAAGAAGCCTGAACCTTATAAGGGTAAAGGATTCCGCTATGACACCGAGACTATTCGTCGCAAGCAAGGTAAGCGTTCTGTCTAGCGTATGAAATCGATCACTGCAAAAAAACAAACGAAGCGCGCGCGCTTACACAAGCGCATCCGATCCCGCGTAAGCGGTACGGCTGCATGCCCACGATTGGCGGTTTTTCGCTCGAACCAATTTATCTACGCACAAGTCATCGATGACTTGGCTGCAAAGACATTGGCAAGCGCATCCGATATCAAGGCTACTGCAGGTACTAAGACCGAGCGGGCACAAGCTGTCGGCAAGGATATTGCTGCAGCTGCAAAGAAGGCGGGCATCACAACCGTGGTGTTTGACCGAGGTGGATTCAAATATACCGGTCGAATCAAGACACTTGCTGATGCTGCACGCGAAGCAGGACTTACTTTTTAATCACTCTATTTTATGGAACAACAGACACAAACAACAACGCAGCAATCTTCGGTTCCGACCCAAGGGGGAGCACCGATCGCATCGCGCCCTCGCAACGACGGTAATCGTCGCCCAGGTGGTAGCGGAGGATATCGCGGTCAAGGAAGCGGTGGCTCACGTGGCCCACGCCGTGGCGGCCCCCGAGGAGAGAAACCTCGCAGCGAATTTGACCAGAAGACATTGGCTGTACGCCGAGTTACCCGTGTAGTTGCCGGTGGACGCCGCTTTGCGTTCAGTGTTGCAATAGTAACTGGTAACAAAAAAGGTTCAGTTGGCGTAGGTATTGGTAAGGCAGGCGATACGTCGCAGGCAATCCAAAAAGCGCTTGCTGACGCGAAGAAAAGCATGATTACACTTTCGCTTACCAAAACTCATTCGATCACTGCGCCTTCTGAAGCAAAAAACAGTTCAGCTCGCGTGATGATTTTCCCAAACAATGGACGAGGATTGGTTGCCGGATCAGCTGTGCGTACCGTACTTGAACTTGCGGGAGTGAAAGATGTCACTGCAAAAGTATTCTCACCTTCAAAGAACAAATTAAACATCGCGCGTGCGGCTTTGGATGCACTGCAGATGTTTGCACAAAAAAAGGGAACACCGATCGTCGAGGTTGCTCCCGAGGAAAAGCAATAATTCCTATCACGGCTTATGATCATCAATACATTGAAACGAAAGAATCCGTATAAGAAGCATAAAAGTGTCGGACGCGGTGGAGCGAAAGGTAAAAATGCCGGACGCGGAAACAAGGGACAAAAATCACGTGCGGGTCACCGCATGCGTCCTGAGGTGCGCGATATCATCAAAAAAATCCCGAAACTTCGCGGACACGGTAAAAACCGCGCACGCACGGTTATTGCGCGTATCTATAATCCAGTTATTAACGTTGCTGATATTGAAAAGCATTTCGCTAATGGCGATACCGTCAATATCGCAACTCTAGTTGCAAAGAATTTAGTCACTAAAACCCAGTCGCGCGCAAATGGCGTCAAGGTATTAGGCGATGGAACCCTTACGAAAAAGGTAACCATCAGCGGTTGCACCCTGTCAAAATCAGCGAAAGAAAAAATCGAAAAGGCTGGAGGTACCGTAGAAGCTTTCTAAGGCCGGTATGAAGCACTTTTTTGAAAAGGTAAAGGTTATATTCAAAGACAAGACGCTCTTGCGACGTATCCTATTCGTCCTGGGTATTCTTGTACTCTTTCGTTTATTGGCCGCTATTCCGGTTCCCGGTATCAATCCGGTCGCGCTTGAGCAGTTTTTGCAACAGAACCAATTTTTTGGTCTGTTGAACATCTTCTCGGGCGGCGGATTGAAACAGCTTTCAATTCTGATGCTTGGTGTTGGACCATTTATTACCACATCAATTATCCTGCAGCTTCTCACTGTATTGGTTCCAAAGTTGAAGGATATGTATCATGAACAAGGCGAGGCGGGACGTAAGAAATTCTATCAATACTCTCGTTATCTCACCATTCCAGTCGCAGCTCTTCAGGCTATTGGGTTATTGCTTGTGTTCTCGCGCCAAGGAATCCTTCCTGGTATTTCATCGGCTGCATTCATCGTGAGTGTTGTCAGTGTGGTAGCTGGATCAGTATTGCTGACTTGGATCGGTGAATTGGTAACTGAGTTCGGTTTAGGAAACGGGGTATCCGTGATCATTTTTGCTGGTATCGTAGTAGGTATCCCGCGGGTTATCTCGCAAGTTGGATTTTCGTTCACGGCTGCGGATGTTCCTATGTATATCGCAATTTTGGTTGCAGCATTGATCATCATCGCTGGTGTAGTTGCTATGAATGAAGCTGAACGCATCATCCCAGTTCATTACGCGAAGCAATCACGAGGCGGCAATGTCTACGGAGGTGTTTCGACGCATATTCCATTGAAGATCAATCAGGCTGGAGTGATGCCAATCATTTTTGCACTTTCAATCTTATTGTTCCCCCAAATGTTGGCAAACTTCTTTGCTAATAGTCCGGGGTTCATGGGAAGTGTTGCGCATGCGTTGCAGTCATTTGTAAACAATCAGCTTTTGTACGGTATCGTCTATTTCGTACTGACGGTTGCGTTTACATTCTTCTACAGTGCCATCACTTTCGACGCACATGCTATGGCGTCAAACTTGCACAAGAACGGGGCATTCATTCCAGGTATTCGTCCAGGCGATCATACTGAAGAGTATCTTCATACCATCGTACTGCGGCTTACCTTTGTGGGTGGTATGTTCCTAGGTATCGTAGCGTTGATTCCGATTATCTTGCAAAGCGCTTCAGGTATTTCGGGGCTTACTTTGGGCGGTACGTCGATCTTGATTGTCGTCGGAGTAATCCTTGAAATGATGAAACGACTTGACGCGCAGGTCGCAATGCGCCAATATTAAGGCATCTATGGAAGAAGCGAACAGCCCACGGACAATTATCGTTATGGGAGCCCAAGGCTCCGGAAAGGGTACTCAGCTTTCGCTTCTCAAAAATTATTTCAGCAACAATATTCCGGGAGCCGTCTTCCAGTTTTCGACTGGAGACGGCTTTCGTGCTTTATTGAAAGATACGACCTATACTGCACACCAGGCATCCGACTATTATCATGCCGGCAAATTACAGCCATTATTTCTGACCGTCACGATGTGGGGTAAGGCATTTATGGAGATGTTAGACAAAGGGCAACATATATTTATTGATGGTTATCCGCGCACTGAAATTGAAGCCCAGGTACTTGATACCGCGTTTGATTTTTATACACGCGAAAAAGTCGACGTGTTGTTTTTTGATGTACCCGAAGCCCAGGTAATT
>CAYZZD010000014.1:0-9760 GCA_964482675.1 uncultured Candidatus Saccharibacteria bacterium | reverse complement strand
CAAACAACGGGAAAGGCAGCGTAGCCACCTTTTGAAAATACCACATCCGGGTAGACCGAAAACATTTCGATGCACGCCTTAAAAAAACCCGCTATAGTACGCACTGTATCCGGAATAGTCTTAAGGGAAAAATATAACCGCATCTTGCCGGCAGGTACGCTTCGATATTCAATGCCCCGTTCGTGCAATGCTTGCGTATCGTAAGGCGTATCGGAAAAAAAATACATCTGTAGATCTATAATCTTTTCTGCATCTGCGATATTCTGTAATTCTTCTGCAACGGCAATCAGCGGCGCAAAATGCCCTCCTGTTCCCCCTCCTGCAAATACAACTTTCATATGCCGTGATTATACCGTACAACGCCCGAAATCCAAAGCAAGTGATATCTTTTTATGAAACAGGCTCGGATAGACGCGAACGTGAAATATTCAAAAGGATTCCTGACTCAAGCAAGGTAATTGCAAGCGAGGTCCCTCCATGGCTTAAAAAGACGAGCGGCGTGCCCGACAACGGAAAGAGTCCGAGCATCGACATAATATTAAGCAACGACTGACTTACAATAAGAGTCAGGAACCCGATAAGCACATAGCGTCCAAAGGGGTTTTTAATGCGATTTGAAAGATAGAGTCCGCGTACATATAAGACCATATACAAGAGTACAATAATCATCGTACCAACAAAGCCTAATTCTTCCCCCGCAACGGCAAAAATCGAATCGCCGATCGGTTCAGGTAGGTAATTGAATTTCTGTACACTTTGTCCGTATCCACGCCCAAAAACACCACCTGATCCAATTGCGATAAGTGACTGCTGAACTTGATACGATGCACCAAGTGGGTCACGTGCAGGATTCAAAAATGTAGCAAAACGTGAAAATAAATATGGTCTAAATGCAACCAAGACGCCAGCAGCAAAAATACCGATCAACACTACCGTTAGCACATGCTTCCAGGGCATACCAGCGACAAACAGCATCGACAGCAAAGAGAGAGCTAAGATTACCAGGGTATCTGTGTCAGGCTGCAACAGTAAAACTACTCCCGCAACACCAATAAGAACCATGCACGGCAGCAAGCCAAATTGGAAACTGGTTACTTTTTTGCCGACCCAAGCGAGCCACGCCGCAAAATACAGAATAAAACCGAAACGCATAATTTCACTTGGTTGCAAAGTAACAAACCCTAGGGATATCCAACGCTGTGCCCCGCCGTGCGCAAAACCAAGACCTGGAACAAATACGAGTACTGTTGCAATTAGACCTCCTATGGCAAGCACAAGTGCGTACTTGCGCCAAAAATGATAATCGAGCCGGGATGCAATATAACAAAGAATGCCTCCCCCCACGGCACCGAAGACGATCTGACCAATCAGCACATGCACGAACTGTGCTTCTGATTTTTGCAAAACTGCAAATGAAGCCGACAAGAAAATGATCAAACCTGCGACAACAAACGCGATAATTGTTGATGAAAAAATCGTATCGGTTGGTTTTAATTTCGAAAATTTCATATTAACCAACAAGCGCTATAATCACCCCGCAAATAGCACTCATGACAGCAACAATCCAATAGCGCATGACGATAGCCTCATTACTCCAACCCCGGGCCTGCAATGCATGATGAAGCGGCGCCAAGGTAAATATTTTCCTATGAAATAAGCGCTTGCTGATAATCTGAATAAATGACGACAGCGCCGTAATCGTAAGCGGAAGAGCTATGATCGGGAGCACGAATACTGAATCGGTCAAAAAGGCAATCAGTGCCAAGCATACCGTAAGCGGAAGCATTCCCACTTCCCCCATATACCATGCTGCAGGTGGAACGTTATACCATAAAAATGCCAGTGTAGCCGTAGCAACGGTGCCCGCAAATGCCGCAATGTGATATTGCTGATGCGCCACTGCAATAACTGCATATGCGATATAGGCGATCATTAACACGCCTCCTGAAAGGCCATCAATACCATCAATGACACGACTCGAAAATGTACCCAATACTACGATAAAGAAAAATGGCACAAAGAAGATACCAATATCAAGCTCACGAGCAAATGGAATATACACTGTATGCATACCAAGTTTTATAAAAAACCAACCGGCAAGAACTATTGCAATAACCGAGATAATACTCAATAAGGTACGTCGAGAAAGACCATGCGGTGGACAATACGGGATCGACCCTGGGTACATAACCGTCAATTCCTCAAAAAAACCTATGATCACGCAACCAAAAAATACGGCAAATAATATCCACGTCTGACTGCGGCTGACAATATCAAGTGTATCGATAATAAGACCGCTGCCCATCTTAGAAATAATCCAAAGAATTACCGTAGAAAGAAATAGTCCGATTGCAATTACAATACCTCCGACACGAGGTGTTTGAATTTCAAGGGCAGCATTATGTATCCGGGCGAAATTTTCTTCAATAGTCGGGTTTGTAACCATGTCAGATCGATGGATTTTTTTCCATAACGAAAGTCTGCGCATGATCTTCAGTAAGACTGGGGCAAACGCCATACCAAACAGATAGGCAGCAAACGCAGGGATACAAATTAAAATAATAACTAAAGCATTCATAAACTTATTTTATCAAGAGCATCGGCGATTGCACGTGCTTCGGGTAATCGCTTTTCCTTCGGCATATTTAATAACACTACTCCAATCATATGATTCGACTGGGGATGCTTAATAATAAATGCCAATGACCCAGAAGCGTCATTCGTATAACCTGTTTTTGCAAAAACAATCTCTTTTGGTACGCTTCCGTCGTACGCCAATGTATGGCGGAACTGATAGGTATTATGCGCACTATCACTGATAGTCAAAGTCGTTTGTGGGGCTATGCGCTCAGCCAAATCGGGATAAGTGGTCACAAAATAAAGCATAGCGCGCAACACTGAAAACGGCGTAGCGTAGACAGTGGGATCGTATGATGCATCCAATCCACTTGGTGTACCAATAAGCCAGGGTGAAATATTTTTCCGCTCCATGGTCTTAGTTGCCACTACTTGAAAATAGGTTTTTTGATTTGTTTTCTGTTTGATCGTAGCCACGCTAAAATCTGCAATTGCAGCCGCAGCATCATTTGAAGAAGTTGCTAGCATAAACGCGACAAGGTCATTTAAAGTAAATGTAGTTCCAGCAGGGATAAATGCACCGGGGTCAAGCGGAGTAACTAAATTAGCGCGAACAACAACCGGCGTGACACCAGGACTATTTTCAAGTGCAGTAATAGCAGTAGCAAGTTTCGTAACCGATGCGACCGGGAAAATATCCTGGGCACGTTTTTGGTACAAAGGCATCTGATTCGTAGCATCGTAAATTAATATCCCCTGCGCACTAAGGGCTAAAGGGTCCAAGGCAGCGGCTATCGTTGCTTGGATTTTCTGGGCAGCGAAAGTACGCTCCTTATAATACCGGGTATCCGCAATATGGTTTACCGTAAAAAAAACTGCGATAAAAAAAAGAATCGCTCCACAGCCGATCGCGCTCCACGGTATCCAATTGATATGTCGGTCTATCATAATTATGCGATTTCTGAATTTGCTCGAGTTGCCACCAATCCTTGGTATGTCTGCAAAAGATCTGTACGTTTCGGAAGATCGGCGTATGAAGATATTCCCAAAAACGACAACAATTCAACGGTACCTCGGTACATGGTTGCTCCTTTATCAGACGCATCACGCGAAATCAGGCCGCGCATCATAAGTGAACGAAGTGTGTACTGAGAATTTACTCCTCGAATAAAATCAATATCCGTTTTTGATGCACCATCAGTATAAGCGATAATGGCAAGCACTTCAGTCGCGGCGTTAGAAAGCGGTGCTTCGCGATCACGTCGAGCAAACGTCTCAATAAGCGGTGCATAGTCTGATCCAGTAACCAGCGATGCAGTTTTCTGGTCACGAATAAGCACAAGTGAACGTTCAGCAAATGAAGATCCAAGCTCATTTAAGGCATCTTGGATCGCCTCATCGGTTGACTGAGTTATGTCAGCAAGCACTCTGAATGATAAAGGCTCGGCGGCATAAAATAGTAGTGCTTCAAGTTTTTTTGCTAGAGATGACATACGTAAAAGCATTATACACGAGGCGATTCCCCCGGCGCAACCAAGATAGTTTCACCGTCCTGATTTGCCGTCAATTCACCATTACGAACCATTTCAAGCAACGCCAAGAAACTGACCACAACGGCACTTTTTTTGGCACCTTCATCAAGTCGATTTGCAAAACGTTCAAACAACTCTGCAGTAAAATCGGCGAAGGTAAACGAAGTCCCCTTCTTAATTTTTGCATCGATTGAATCCATGATGTCATGCAGATGCACCACTTCGCGAATGACCGCTTCTTGTTTTACTTCTGGTTTTGGAACTTCTTGCAATACATGTTCAAATTGCGCTTTTAAAAATTCGGGAGTCAGACGTGCATCAGGTGCAAATACCGGAATGGCTACCCTGCGCGCACGCTCGTAGAGCATGCCCCGTCCCCAGCGCTCATGTAAGACCTTACCTCCTTCTTTAAATATTTTCAAAAGTTTTAACTGTAATTCCAGGTCTTCGATTGATTGCTCTTCCTCGGTTGAAAGTTCAAGATTAGGTAAAAGGGACCGCGATTTGATCAACACCAAAGTCGCAGCGACTACCAGATAGTAAGTAACATTTGAAAGATTGGGTCGACTTTGCGCGTACGTCTGCACATACTGTAAAAACGAGTCCGCGACTGTAGCAAGGGATACTTCATGAATCGGTAGTTTTTTTTCCTCAATAAGGCCAAGCAAAACATCAAGGGGGCCAGTGAAGTTTTCAAGCGTTAGATTAAACATATTATTTTGTGAGCGCTTTTGCGTAAGCAAGCACGTCGTCATGAATAAAACGCATGCGACTTAAGGTTCGAGTTACAAATGACAGACTCACACCGACCGTATCCGCTATTGCACGTTGTGAGTAACCTGATTCAAAATAACCAATTACGGCAATCCTCTTCGCAATGTCATCTTGCTCGCCTTCGGTAAACAACGCGGGTACAACACGCGCAGTGAGATTCTTTTTTGCTAGAAATTGCAGAAACTTTATTGTTTGTTTTTTAGAACTTTTTCTAGGCATATTATGATTCAAGAAATTCCATAAGCATTAAGGTTGGCGACGCTGTTGCGCCAAACGAAAGCTTATCTTCTTCAATTGCAGTCATTCGCGGCGCGCAATCAATGTGCCCAAACCGATAGGGCTTAGCAAATTGATGCAAGAATGTTGCTGCTGTAATGGTACCCCCCGATCGTGAATTTTTCATCGGGATATTAGTCAGATCAGAAACCACTCCTTGTACATCTTTTTCGTATTCACTCCATAATGGCATACGCCAAACATAATCATGCGACATCCATCCTGAATCATAGAGTTGTTTCGATAATTGGTCATCGCTTGCAAAAAGGGCATTCATGCGTTGGCCAAGCGCAACGATTGCTGCACCCGTCAATGTTGCAGCAGTAATGATTGCATCCGGTTTATACTTATGTGCGTAAGCAATACCATCAGCTAGAATAAGACGTCCTTCGGCGTCGGTATTCAACACCTCGACGGTCTTACCGGAAAGGGTTGTAATGATATCATTCACGCGATAACTGGTACCCGATACGGCATTTTCTACTACCGGCAAAATAGCAATGATGTTCTTTTTCACTTTTTGATTTACTGCATAGATAAAAGCATGAAGAACAGACGCCGCACCTGCCATATCCATATGCATCTGGTGCATCCCCTCGCCCGGCTTAATATTAATGCCCCCCGTATCAAACGTAACGCCCTTTCCAACCAAGGCAATAGGAGCTTCTGAAGTTTTGCCATTTTTATACTCGAGTACGATCATCAAAGGGTCGTGGCACGATCCACTGCCAACGGCCAAAATAGCATTTGCCTGCATTTTTTGAAGATCCTTCTTAAGAAATGCCTTGTAGGTAACTTTAGGTAATTTCGCAACTGACTTTCGCGCATATTGTTCAAACATGATTGGCGTCATGTGTGACGCTGGAGTATTCACGAATGTACGTGCCTCGTTTGTTAAAACTCCTTTCTGTATGCCCTTATCTATTGCCTCGGACAGCACACCCTTTCGATCAGTTACTAAAACAGCAAGATCAATATGCTGAATCCGCTTCATGTCAGTAACAAATAAATCATACGCATACTCGGCAAGCATTAAATTGGTGACAAAAACTTCAGCGGCTTTTTCAGTTCCGTAATCGGGCGCCCGAGCAATCAATTGATCAAGTGGGATCACCACACAAGTAGCCTTAGTCATTTTTGCATGACGAATAATCGTACGCGCTAATATGGGATACGATTTATGGGTTACTTCTTTTGTTGCCAACTGTAATTCAATAGTACCGTTTTCCTTTTCGACGATTTTGTCACTATCTAGCGCAGTTACTGCGATCTGCAGGATCCTCCCATCCGATTTTTTTGGAGTGTAACTATCCGTAAGTTGTATTTTCATATAAGTACAAGATTAACATAATTTTAAGCAGTTTAAAACCCCGACTTTTGATTAAGCGGGGTCTTAAGTATTTTCGATATCATCAGTAAGTAAATGCAACTGTCGCGCCAGGAAAAACACAGCTATTTAGGTTGACATTCATGAAAAAATACAACCGGCGATCGGGGTATCTCATGGCCGAGATCGAACCTACCGTAGTTACCGTGCGGCCTTGTTCTTCTTGCTGTACTTGAAAGAAAGAAAGTACACGATTAACATTTTTCCTTGTCGGCATTTGAATCCTGTTTAATGCTCCATGTAACACTACTGCGATGACCGTATCAAGCGCTTTCGTGTATGTCGGATTAATCAGCGCCCCGCTGCTATTACCTTCAGCAATAAGCTGAGATTCACAAATCATCGGCTCTACAGGATATACACCGAGATAGTCCGTATTGTAACCTGGAACTTCAATTTTTTTGAAATATTTCCAAAGCTCTGACTGTATCCTAAGAGGAGGGTTGCCTCGTTTATTTTCTGCGGTTATTACCGGATTAAGTCTTTCCATGATAAGGTTTTCGCAGATCATGGCCTTCGATTTGCCGGCAATAGTTAAAACAACGAGCGGCTGTTGAGAAGTGGTGGATGGTATAATCATTACAATTGGTTTTACAGAAAGGTTAAAAAATAAATGTCCAATTACCTGCATTTGATCAATTTTAGATGCAAAAGTCAATCTTATTAAAACAAGGCCCATGGGCCTTGTTTTAATCATTACGGATTCAATCGCTTTACATCACGTGGCAGATATGTCGCTTCTCGGACGTTCGGAAGTTCAAGTAATTTCATAATAAAGCGTGCAGGGCCAATACCGGCGCCTCCGTGCGGAGGACAGCCATATCGGAAAAAGTTTAGGTAATCAGCTAATGGCTCCAATGCCATACCTTTTTCCTTTGCCTGACGTTCAAGAATATCGATGCGATGCTCGCGCTGAGCCAAAGTAGTAACTTCAATACCACGGAAAAGCAAGTCAGCACGTCGACTACGATCAGATCCTTCTTCAAGGCGCATGTGGTAGAAGGCACTTTTCGATTTATGGTAATCGGTAATAAATACAAATTCATGATTATAGGTTTCCTTTGCGTATTCAGAAATCGCACGCTCTTCTTCGGGCGAAAGATCATGCTCTTCATCGCTCTGGATTCCGCGTTGCGAAAGAATCTCTTTTACTTCCGTTATCTTAAGACGAGGAAAAGGTCGTGCTGGAATAGTTATATCCAATTCGGGAAAATCTTTCTGTAATTGTTGAAAACCTGCCACGATCATACCTTCTTCTTGGTCCATTACATCATGATGACTTTCAACATAACCCAATTCAAAATCCCAACCGGTAAATTCAGTAAGGTGACGCGATGTAAACGAGGCTTCAGCGCGGAACACGGGACCTGCAATAAATACACGCTCGAATCCCGACGCAATTGCCATCTGCTTGTAAAACTGCGGCGACTGCGCAAGATACGCCTTTCGGTCAAAGTACTGTACCTCGAACACTTCGGCGCCACTTTCCGATGCAGTATTCATAAATGATGGCGTATATACTTGGAGGTAATTATTATCGTTCCAATAATTACGGAAACCTTTTTCAAGCGAGGTCCATACTTTGAAAATTTTCGTTTTATCGGCTTTTCGCAAATCAATCCAGCGGTAATCAAAGCGCGTTGGCGCTTCGGTCTCAATATCCCCACCCTTAATAACTACAGGGATCGGCAGCTCGGGTGCGGCTTTTGACAAGATGGTCAGTTTAGCAAGCTGGATCTCAAGTCCACCCGGAGATTTAGGTGCATCGACGACATTACCTTCAATATGCACAACCGATTCCAGTGAAAGGTCGCGCACTTCAGCGAAATGCGGCGAAGCAAATTCTACGACAACCTGGACGGTCCCCGTCACATCACGCACTACCATGAATATGATTTTACTTTGGACGCGAAGCGTCTGGACAAAGCCGGCAATCGACGTTGTTTGGCCAATGTGAGCACTTAAATCAGTTATCCGAGTTCGTTGTATCATATAAATTATTAGTATACTGACTGATTTTGAATATGCAAACAAACCAGGACTTTACATGGATATAGAGAAATGATATTGTCAAAATAAGCAAATCAAAACAGCACTTAAAACTAAAAAGGAGGTACCCAATGTGCGAACCAGACATCGACGGAAAGCGCATCAAAGACGGACCTGTTCCTGGAAAAAAATCACTAACAAAACTTGACTCCGAATTAAAAGATGGAGTAGAGAGCGGGGTGACAAAAAAAGAAGGAACAAATCCCGAACTGGACAGCGACAGCGCTTAAAACCCGTCACAAAAAAGAAGCCGAGGCCTAGCAGCCTCGGTTTTTTAATTACGCAAAATTTTTGGTTCAATACCAGTAAGGTCAACAAGTCGTGACGGCGAACCCTCGATCAGACCCTCGTCAACATACATATCAACCAAATCACCAAAATAGCTTTTTGCTTCGTCGACCGTAATTGCTGGCTCGCCCCCTTGTGTATTAGCACTAGGTGCAACCAATGGGCCTGTTTGCTTAAGCAGTTCGCGTAGTTCAGACTTTGCAGGCACACGAAATGCGAGTGCTTTTTTACCACGATGCAGATACTGATACAAAGTACTGGTGCTTGTCGGGAGTGGCAAGATCACACTTACCTTTCCAGGCCAAACACTATTAAGATAGACCGATTGTTCAGAAGTAGGCGTTATACCAAAATTTTTCAATTCAACAGCACTTGAAAGCAATATGATATAAGGTTTATCAAGATCACGCGCCTTGATCGTATATATTTTTTCTACAGCGTTTTTTTGCAGAGCACTAGCGACAATGCCATACAAGGTGTCGGTTGCCAACACTGCGATGCCTCCGGTTTTTAATACATCTGCAAGTTCACGAGTGTACATATTTGTTATTTATTTCGCATACTGTACTGCTTTTTCAAGCTGTACCGACAACACTTCTGATGCATCATCACTACCCAAAGTTACTCCATACAAAGTCTGTGCCGCCGTCATGGTTTCGCGGTTATGGGTGACTACAATAAGCTGAGAATGATTCGAAAGCTCAACAAGTAAGTCTGCGTAGCGCCTACTATTTGCTTCATCCAACGCTGCATCCGTTTCATCTAAAATTAAAAACGGTGGAGGCTCAACTTGGGTCAATGCAAAAAGCAGCGCAATCGAAGTAAGCGAACATTCACCACCTGAAAGCATCTCAATTTCCGTCGTCTTTTTGCGGGG
>CAYZZD010000013.1:0-10176 GCA_964482675.1 uncultured Candidatus Saccharibacteria bacterium | reverse complement strand
AATTCTTATTAGTCTCTTCTCCACCAGGTACTGAGATGTTTCACTTCCCTGGGTGCGCATCCCCCCATTGCTGGGTGGGATCATACGGGTTTGCCGTACGAGGTTTCCCCATTCGGAAATCTCCGGATCAAAGCTTGAAAATCAGCTCCCCGAAGCTTATCGCAGACTGTCCGCGTCCTTCATCGCCTTTAAAAGCCTAGGCATCCACCATTTGCTCTTAGTTTCTATTAGAAACTATACAAACCACAATTACAATTTACACTTTAGATTCTTTTTATTTCGTTTGTCGTCCCTGTTTTTACACGGGGACAACGCACGGTGACTCCCGACATTTACAGTCGGGATTAAAATACAATACATGTTGCCAGTTACTCAGTATGTAATTTACAAGCTTCGGTCGAGCGGACAGTTCTCGATGAGGTAACAAAAAATGCCGTCATGCGGCATCACAAAGTGACTTCGCTTAAGGCATTATGTTACGTGATCATTTGCATATTCAGACAAGATGGGATTATACATAGATGCTTAAACAATGCAAGTTTCTTGCCAAGGCATCCAGGGGGATAACAAGTGGATAGCGAGAAAGCCCCTCAAAAAGCCTTATAATAAGGCTTTTTGAGGGGCAGGCACGTATGATATTCCCTCTGAAACAGGGATGTTGTGCCTATAAAAATACCCCCGCCGAAGCGAGGGTATTTTTGCGAGAGAGGAAATTACAGAGTTTCGCGCATTTTGCGAATAACATCCGCAGCTGCGTCCTTGCCACCCAAACCGAAAGCAATTGCTGATGCAAGTGCCAACATGCCAACAAAGGCGGTAAACAGGGTCTGTAGGTATTGAGTCGCAACGCCAACCTGTGACAATGCAACGATAATACCGAAGATCCACAATACCCACTTGGTAGCTGTGCCCAAAAATGCCGCTGATCGCAAGCCTGCAGCCTTAGCTGAAGCGGTTACGATGTTTGCGATGACATGGGCCAAAAGTGAAGCAATAAGCAATACGAATGCTGCAACAATAACACGAGGCAAGAAGCCTAGTGCGAACTGTGCGAAGAACAATGCAACGGTGTTAAGGCCAAGAATCGAAAGCACTGGTACGAATACCGCGATCACGATGAACCATTTGACCAACGCACCGATAAACATGCCTGAATCAAGTTGGTAGCCGGCACGTGCGACCAAGTCGCCGATACCTGCTGCACGAAGCGCGCTATCAAGCTTGATTTGGCGAACAACCGCCGCGATGCCTTTTTCAAGCAAGCCCGCGATCACCCATGCAAGGATGAAAAGTGCGATTGCCAAAATAAGCTTCGGAATAAAAAGCGCTACGCCATAGCCGATGCTCTGAAACGATTGCGCTAGCCCTGCCAAAAGATTTTGAATAAGCATACTGAAAACTTTTTGTAATAAATGAGGGGAATACCCTCGCGCATCCTGTTACATAATATATGCAACACGACACCTAGTAATTTCGACTGCTGGGCTAATTATACAATAAAACAAAGGCTAAAACTGCAAGCCTATGTGGAAAACGAACTAGTTTTTAATTTTGTCAATAACTTTCAAATGCGGATAGTCAAAAATATCCCGAAGTAATTTATCGTACATCGTCATGCGATAGTGATATTCTGGGAGCGTAAAATGTGCATATCGCACTTCGCGGCCAATTTCAGATTCAAGTGTTTTGACGGCTCGCGTAAGCATGCGCTCGTTAACGCGATCACAAACAATCATCAAATCGATCATGCGGTCAGCATCTTGCATAAAATGACCTGATAAAACTAACAAATGTGTCTTCCCGATCGGCGCAAACATGCTTTGAATTTCAGCCGGTTCGATAAGTCCAGTCGAGATCAGCAAATTTTCTAGATGTGGAATTAAGGGATAGCTTTTCTTTAATTCAAAGCCTGGCAATTTTTTTGTTTGGACTTTTCCATTCTTAAGCTTTTTTTTGATAGTTACCTTTTTAGGATTTAAAAAACCAACCAAGCGCAAACTGCTTAGTGCTTTGCGCAGTTCGCTTGGCGAGGCTTTGGTGCGCTCACTAATTTCGGTTATCGCAAAAGCGCGATCCGGCTGCTGTAAAAATAATCGCATACATTTTACCTGCGCCGTCGAGCCAAAGAGCTTACCTAACTGTTCTACTGTTTTTTGCATGAGACTGATTATATACCAAAACCTAAAGTAAATGAACTTAACGTAAGCAATTTGACAGGTTTGCTTTTCGTTATAGTATCAGCATTAGAATCTATCTTTAACACTAAAAAGGGATTGCCGAACCCCTAAACAGTAGGCGAAAATTAAATATTGTTTTATGGAAAAGTATCAAATTTTTCTTTCAACGAATGGCAACCTCTTATTTGTACCGAAAGATGGTAGTCATGCTTTTTTCTTAAACGGAGCATTCCACTTCGAAAGATATGTAAGCAAGCAGCAGGTTGATTATTATCTAAGCCTTAAAGAAAAGATGCCTGAAATCTGCTTTGTTAGCCAAACCTCAAAGCTTCCATCGGCTAATAATTGGTACTATCTTTTTAAAGTAACCGAGTACCATTACGAAAATGCAGACACGCCGATAGAAATTGAGGTGCACGTATTCGGAAGAGGCACATTACCGGGATTTCAATTAGGCTTTTTACGCTTCGCTACTAATACAGAATGGAAACCATTCTTACCGATTGGAGCCCTGGAAATACCCGCCGAGACAACTCTTTATGGTAAATTGAACCACCGAGAACAAGTTTTCCAAGCAAATGATGGACTGCCGCTTGAAGAACTTAACAATTTTCGGACACGTGTAATGCGTTATTCGATTGATGATATTTTAGATTATCCGATAGAACAAACATTTACCCGTGATTCAAACACAGCGTCGCAGGTAAAACGTCCTCCTAACATAACATCAAGGGAACGGATGCTTACTCTCCAAAAATACAAGATGGTTTAGTGATATTTAACAATCGAAGCGCCCGTCACATTAAGTGGCTGGCGTTTTATTATGCTCCATTTATTTGAGACTTCCTAAAAAAGTGCTATTCTTTAGGGCATGAAAAAATCCCTTACATCCGTATCTGACGTCTTAGTAAAAGCGCTTGAAGCGCATGGCATTCAATACGTTTTTGGCGTTCCCGGCGAAGAGACCGAAGACATTTTGTTTTCGCTGGCTAAATCATCAATTACGTTTATTCCAACCCGCCACGAACAAGGCGCCGCTTTTATGGCAAACGTCTGGGGGCGAGTTACCGGCAAAGCGGGCGTGTGCCTTTCGACCTTAGGCCCCGGTGCGACAAACCTAATGACAGGGTTGGCTGATGCACAGCTGGATAAAGCTCCAGTCGTTGCACTAACCGGTCAGGCAGATAGCGCGCGGCTTCACAAAGAAAGCCACCAGTACATTGATGTGGTTTCGATGTTCAAGCCAATTACTAAATGGAACACCAGCGTCCAAAATCCAGCAATTATTGCCGAAGCGATTTCAAAAGCATTCAAAATTGCCGAAACCGAAAAGCCCGGCGTGACACATTTGGATATTCCAGAAGACATTGCGCATCTTGAGGCGTTGGCCGAAGTAATTCCTCCTACAATCATTCGCCGCGGCGCACCTGACTACAAAGCAATTGCAAAAACTGTCGAGCTACTAAAGAAGGCAAAAAAACCAATTGTTTTGGCTGGAAACGGAGCGATTCGCAAGCGTGCATCAAAACAGCTGCGGATATTTACCGAAGCATTTAATATTCCAGTCGTTTCGACCTTTATGGGCAAAGGTGCGATTAGTGACCGCGAAATACGTTCGCTTCGAAGTGTTGGCATGCAAGCGCTTGATTTCTCGACCATGGCCCTTCTCGAGGCTGACCTGATAATAAGCGTTGGGTTTGATATTGCCGAACTATACCCAAAGACGATCCATATGATCAACCCTAAAGGTACCAAAAAAATCGTGCATATCGATTTTGAACAGGCCGAAGTGTATCACTACTACCAACCAACCGTCGAAATTATTTCGGACATTTCGGGGGCACTTTGGGAATTAACCGAACAGTTAAAAAAAGAAAATCTTTTGGCATTCAGTTCGTGGTATTCGCGCCACCGAACCATGATCGAAAAAGATTGGGCCGAATACACGAAGTCAACACCTAAACCAACTGTGCCGTTTATCTTAAACGAACTGCGAAGCGTTATGCATGACGAAGACATCATTATTTCTGATGTCGGCGCCCACAAATTGTGGATTGGACGAAACTTTCCAACATATGAACCGGGTACGTGCATCATTTCAAACGGCTTAGCATCCATGGGTATTTCTCTTCCGGGCGGCATGGCAGCAAAACTTGCAAAACCCGACGTGCGAGTTGTATCTGTGATGGGTGATGGTGGATTTATGATGAATAGCCAAGAAATCGAAACCGCAAAACGCGTTGGGGTGCCCTATGTGATAGTAGTCTTGAATGACAATAATTACGGATTGATTTCATGGAAACAAACGAACCACCGCGGCAGTGCAGTTGGCACAACGCTTAGCAATCCCGACTTCGTTAAATATGCGCAAAGTTTCGGCATCAAAGCGTACAAGCCAAACAATAGCAGTGAAGTAAAAAAAATGTTAAAGAAGGCAATCGACAGCAATGAGCTTTGTCTGGTTTCAATTGACATCGATGCAAGTGAAAACATGCGGCTTACTAAAAAGCTCGCCAAGAATAAATAGTAAGTTTCAAATACTTATTTTGAATCGGTTTTCTTGGCCTCCTCGCGAGCAGCATATTGAAGTTCCTTAGCCCAGTATTCTAATTCCTTTGAAATCCTAGTAAGGTCATTCACATAACGCTCGATTTCTTGTTGTGCTTTTCTTACGTCTGCCATATGGTCACATTATAGCACAATCACCGTTTGCTGTGGTGGCTATTTTTAGATACTATAAACTTATTACTCCTTATCCTATAGCCTTTATGCCCATCCAAACCCAAAATCCATATACCGAAAAAGTCGAGAAAGTCTTTAAATCCATTACGCCTAAGCAGGCAATACAAGCAGCTGACGCCTCATGGAAAGCATTCGAGTCTTTTAGCGAGTTACCAGTAAAACAACGTACTCGATTGGTCGCAAATATCGCAAAACTTTTACGAAAAAATAAGCACGAGTATGCGAAGTATCTAACCAAAGAAATGGGTAAGCCGATCACGCAGGCAATCAGTGAAATTGAAAAGTGCGCCTGGAACTGTGAATACATTGCCAAAGAAGGCCCGGCATTTTTAGCTGACGATATTGTGGAAACAGAAATGCAAAAAAGTTTGGTGCGCTTTGCACCGATGGGCGTCATTTTGGCAATCATGCCGTGGAACTTTCCGTTTTGGCAGGTGTTTCGGTTTGCATCTTTGGCAATGCTTGCAGGTAATACCGTTTTATTAAAGCACGCATCAAATGTTCCACAAAGCGCAAAGCTAATTGAGAAAATCATGATGGATGCAGGCTTTCCAAAGAACACTTTTCAAACCCTGTTTATTGAATCAAGAGATATCGAGGTACTAGTTTCGCACGATGCGGTGCGCATGGTGATTTTAACCGGTTCTGAAAAAGCTGGATCCGAAATCGGAGCAATGTCAGGTAAACATATCAAAAAATCTGTACTCGAATTAGGAGGCTCTGATCCTTTTATTATATTAAGTGATGCTAATTTAAGCGACGCGATCACCACCGCAGTTGCATCACGTATGGGCAATAATGGACAGTCTTGCAATGCGGCGAAACGCTTTTTAGTTCACAAAAGTATCGAAAAGAAGGTAATCGGGCTATTTAAGCATGAGCTCGAGAAATATATAATTGGCGATCCCATGGATCCAAAAACAAACCTAGGTCCCCTATCACGTGGCGACTTACAAGAAGAACTAGACGTACAAGTAAAAGATTCAATTACAGCAGGAGCAAAACTGGTAATGGGTGGAAACAAAATAGACCGTACGGGATATTTTTACGCACCAACAATTCTCACCAAAGTAAGGCCAGGAATGCCAGCATTTGATGACGAATTATTCGGCCCCGTTGTCAGTATTATTACATTTAACACCGAAGCAGAAGCGATTAGACTGGCAAACATGCACCGCTACGGGCTTTCAGCGACAGTATTCAGCAAGAATGTAAAAAAAGCAGAAGCAATCGCCAATAAACTTGATGTAGGAATGGTCGCCATCAACGGCATCACAAAATCACATCCGCATTTGCCATTTGGTGGAACCAAAAAATCAGGCTACGGACGCGAGATGGGCAAATATGGCATTCGTGAATTTACGAACATCAAGACCCTGATGATAAAATAACATACAAAAAAGCCGGACATTCGTCCCGGCTTTCTTTTTATCTACCTGTCTTTCTACAAATGTATTTTTACAGTTTTCGTTATCGAATGTGTTTTAAATTCGCCGATATATAATCCAGACGAAAATTGTGTTAGCGATAGTTTTGTTTCGGCAGCGTGCTGTTCAAGTAATTTCGCACCGCATACTGTATAAAGAGTGAAGGTCCCTTCTTCAGTAGAGCGAATATCTAACTCTTTTCCCTGCATGTGAAGTATCGGAACCAAAGTGTTTTCACTCAAAGCAGTCGTAGTGCAGTCTAAATAAAAACTGAAAGCAGCTGATGTATCTCTTCCGTAAAAGGGTTTTTGAGTAATCAGGTACGCATTGTACCACTGCCCATGGCCGAGGAAAGAAATATCAAAGCTGTCCGCAGCAGATATCGTTTCACTCTGGGGCATCGAGGTATGAGGACTTTCCCATATTATCTGCGATGCAACTCCAACTCCTACTATTTTCCACCAATACTCGGAAGGAAGATCTTTACTGGTATAACTGCCTACAAAATTATAAGTGCAGGTATTGTCGCCATCCACGGAATAGGTTTCCGGCAACATGCTTTCCAGCGTACTGGTCCTTACATAAGCCGTGACTGAATCAGCACCTGAAGCAGTGCTTACCTTTAACTTCATGGGGACGTTGTATAAGTTAGGAGACAGCCCTCTGAACACCGTTTCAGTTGTGGTATCAGTGGTGTTAAAAAAGGATGTATCAACACCTAAATCGGTCGAAGTAAGCGTAAGCAGGTATGGCAGAGCGGTACTATATACCGAAACTTTTACAGTGGCCGTATCATACCAGCAACCATTTTGTCCGTAAGTAGAAAAATAACTTGTCTGCGCTTTTGCGCCAAACACTGCCACACACATGGTGGCAAGCAAAGTAAGTATTCTGTTTTTCATATAACCAGTTTCGTTTTAAAATTTCAAAAACTATATAATATAATTGTAGGCATGTAAAGGGCACGTGGGTGTCACAACGTAAATACAAAGCAGCCTGAACGGCAATTCAAGTGAGACTATTACAAAAGAAGGGGGCTCAATTATTGAAACAAACCGGTAAAAATATTGAACAAGCGCTGCATGGTATCCTTAAAAGAATGAGTAATCTGCGGATCTTCAAGATATACTTCTTGTTGTGGACACCCAATAATAATATTCGCTGTCGCTAATGTAGTCTTATACCAGCGCTTCGTGATCTTTAAAGGCAATGGTGGAGACCAAGGCTTAATGATGTCATCAAAGTGACGTGTCTGAAAACGGCCAACAGCATTTGCGGTGCGCCAACCATAAATACCATCAACTGCAAGATGCTCGTTCATGTATCCATTAAGGAATTCCTGAATATGACTGATTTGTCCCCCACGATCGCCAAGACGATGATACTCGGTGAAGAACGGGCAAGTCTCGGGTGTCTTTTTTTCGACAACAATCGTCTTAGTACAGGCTTTAGTTGTTTCATTACGAGTCACATAACCGGTGTAAGTAGTCGTTTGCATCGGATACACAGTCAAAGAATCATGAGTGCCATAGGGCGTACCATTGATCGTAATAACGTCAGGATTAGTATTATACATATCCCAGGTGAGTTCTACCGCACTACCGGGAATCGAAACAGAATCATCTGAGGCAAATATCTTACACGCAGGAACACTACCCGTAGGGTGGTCATCATGGGTTGGACCAACATCGCAACGAAAATCTGTCTGTACGCAGCCGTCGCCGCCGTCACACGTTGTTTTATCAAAATGAAGCCAGCCTACATTGTCGTTCCATGCATATCCGTCAAAATATCCATTTTCATCTATCGTAACCGGACCAGTAACACTAGGAGCAAAATCAAAAGGACCTACATCTGACCACGCTTGGCCTCCCAAAGTGGCAGTGCCATCAGGGTTACAATTTACGGTCACTCCAAAGGTATCTGTCGTAAGATACATCCATCCGAATTGTGCACCCCAGGCATTACCCGTAATTCCACTTTCGCTCACATCAACTGCATCTCCGGTGCCGGTATCAAAATTAACTACCGAAAAAGTTGGCGGATTTTCATGCAATGCCATCGCGTTTGACGGTACAATACCCGCAGCAAAAGCAGATTGTGCTGTTATGCCAAATAGGCAAATAGTTGCAATAAAAAGTTGTAAGGTTTTCTTTATCATGTATACGGGCATTATACAGAAAAACGCTGGCAGGCGCCAGCGTTTTTCTTTTAAGACTTAGTATTTATTTAGCCAATGTGCGCTTCTTGATGATTTCGTCAGCAACATTTTGCGGCACGATATCATAGCGAGCGAATTCCATCGTAAACGTTCCACGCCCTGCAGTCGAAGATCGCAGATTGTTAATATAACCGAACATACTTGAAAGCGGTACGATCGCTTTGATTGCCTTTACCATACCCCGATCTTCAGTACCTTCGATCAAGCCACGCTTCGACGAAAGATCGCCGGTAATATCTCCCAAGAATTCTTCGGGTACTACCACTTCAACACGCATCATCGGTTCAAGAATAACCGGCTTCGCTTGTTTAGCTGCTTCCTGGAAAGCCATCGATGCCGCGATTTTGAAGGCGATTTCACTAGAGTCAACATCGTGGTATGAACCGTCATAAAGCTCGACTGAGATATCAGTCAATACATACCCAGCCAATACTCCACGAAGCATACCTTCCTTAATACCCTTTAGTACCGCAGGAATGTATTCTTGAGGAATAACACCACCCTTGATATTGTTGATAAATTCCAATCCGTCTTCTCGAGTAACGTTCTTTGGTACTTTTTCTTCTGGGTCTACCTGGTCAGGATGAAACGGTTTGATGCGGATCTTTACGTGACCGTACTGACCACGACCACCTGACTGCTTGATGTATTTATTTTCAACATCGGCAGTTCCGGAAATTGTTTCGCGGTATGCCACCTGAGGCGCGCCAACGTTTGCCTCAACACCGAATTCGCGCTTCATACGGTCAACAATAATTTCAAGATGCAGTTCACCCATACCTGAAATAATAGTATCCATCGTTTCCGTGTCAGTTGATACCTTAAAGGTTGGATCTTCTTGTGAAAGTCGTGACAACGCCATACCCATTTTTTCCTGGTCAGCCTTTGTCTTAGGTTCAATTTTCAAAGATACCACTGGTTCGGGGAAATCCATACCAACCAAAATAACTGGGGATTTTTCATCACACAGCGTATCGCCGGTAATAACGTCCTTAAGACCTACCGCCGCAGCAATTTCTCCGGCGTATACGATCTTCACTTCTTCACGATCGTTTGCGTGCATGCGCAGAATACGTCCGATGCGTTCCTTGTTTCCTGTTCGTGGGTTATACACATATGAACCTGCCTCCAATGTTCCTGAATAGACGCGGAAATAAGTCAGCTGTCCAACGAATGGATCAGTCTGCAATTTAAACGCAAGTGCTGAGAATGGCTCAGTGTCCGATGCTTTGCGTACCACTTCTTCTCCTGTCTTTTCGTCAGTTCCCTTAATAGGAGGAATATCAGTCGGCGCAGGAAGATAATCAACTACGGCGTCCAAAACTAACTGTACCCCTTTGTTTCGCAAAGCGGTTCCAGTAAATACTGGGAATAATTTACCAGCAATAACGGCCTTACGGGTAACTTTTTTCAATTCATCCACGGATGGAACAGCGCCACCTTCAAGATAGTTCGTCATCATTGCATCGTCATGTTCAACGATTTTCTCGATCAAAATGCCGTGCAGTTTTTCTGCTTCTGCCTTAAATTCCTCAGGAATTTCCTTTTCAACAACGGTATTACCCATTTCGCCCTCAAAAGTGTACGCCTTCATTTTCAAAAGGTCGAT
>CAYZZD010000012.1:0-11136 GCA_964482675.1 uncultured Candidatus Saccharibacteria bacterium | reverse complement strand
GGAATAGTGACGATTTGGGTTTTTGGCGCAGATAATGGAGCCAGTAACAAAAAGAATACTCCAGCTAAAATAATGCAGCCTATCCCGACAATGAAAATGATAATGCCAACACTACGCTGCCGCAACGGTATTGAAATAAGATACGGATCCATGGTGTTAGGTAGGCAAATTCGATGGTGGCTCGGCTTTGCGTGACTGGATACGGCCTACACTTGGGCTTTGCAATACGCGACCAGGCAAATGGAAGATACTAGCAATTTCTTCAGCATTCATAATATTCACAATGTGACGCATTACTGGAGGCATAAAGAAACGCTGATAGATATCAAACCATGAAAAAGTATAGAAATGATCGTGGTACATGCGAAGCACGTATTCCTCAAACTGATAGCGTCGCTGGCGGTTAGTAATCGTATCACCCACGTCTTGCCATGGGTTGTCGAATCCTGTTATCGCAACGCGCTTTAATGTATTCATGTTCCAACTATTAAAGCTTTCAAACAAGTGCTTTATATTGCGGTGTTTATTGCCGTCGTAATTAGATTTTTTTGCAATATATATTACGCGGATACCGGTTTTCCACGCATGTTGCGAAATTTTGCGTTCGATTTTTTCGATGATTTCCTGCTCGCCTTTCGTAATCGTCTTAAATTTTTTCCACACGTTCGCATTTGCATCCGCTGCCTTATCATCTTCGCGCTGAAGAATTTTATTTATTTCAGCTTTGCCTCCTTCGCGCCACGAATCATCTTTCTCGGGTTGAATAATAATTTGGATCCAAAAATATTCGTTTTTGCGGACGGTAGTACCCATTGCTTCTAGCAAGCTTACCAACGGATCAATTTGCTGGTCAGGCTCAAGAGACTCAAGCTTTTTATCTGTACCGGAATCACGATAAGTCTTAATCGGAAAATGACTTGGCTTGGTCAAACGGAAATCGCCTGAATACAAGTTGTATTCGCCGCCGGCATGATACGGCGGAATAAGCTTAGTGTAATCTTCGGCCTCGACAACTTGAGCCTGAGGATATTGGGCGTAAATCTGGGAAGTGATGATATCCCGGTGAAACGCGGGCGTACGGATATAAAAATGAATCTGTCCTTCAAGCGAAACGATTTCAAGAGAGAACCATGCAAGCAAACGGCCTTGTACATATTTTTTATAGAAGTTTCCCACACCTCCCGTCTGAAACATTGAGTTCATCAGAATAAGCTCCATCGCTTCTGGCGAACGGCGAATTTCTTTTGGAACGCGAATTTCGAGTAGTACCCAAGGAACATTGGCCGCATGGAGGTATCGTTTATAGTAAACGCGTATCCAAAATGCCATATATCCCAAAAAAATAACGAACAGCGTCGCAATGATGTCACCCAACGATGGTAAAAAAGAAAGTATCGGCAGACCATTCATAGAAGTGCCATTATTATATCATAATAAAATAATTCGCTATAGGTCATACAAGCAAATGTGGTCGGAAAAAAGAAAAAGCTCCAGTACTTGGAGCTTTTTCTTTGTTTGTTGTGTTGTTACTTAGTAGTATATCGTCCGTCGTCGAGTTTTTTGAAATACTTTTGATTTTGAAGGTTTACTAGAATAGTATTTTTCTTTAGGTAGCGTTCTTTCAAAACCTTTTCAATCACTTCTTCTTTCGTTAGGGGACCTTCGGCTTTAAGAATATCAGCAATGACTTCGCGCACTACGCCTTTTTTATATCCCCATTCCTTTAGCGCATATACGCCACGGCCAACCAGCACAAAACGTTCGTCTTTAATAAGCTCATTGTGGCAAGTAGCCGTATGAACCTTGCGACCAAAAATCTTTTCGATTGCTTGAGCCACTTCACGGAAGTGCATAGGACTGCCATGTTTGCGCATCACCAAGTATGCATAGTCTTTGACCCCACGAGTTTTTACCGCTGATGAATCAGCATGACCCCATTCGCCCAATGGGTTTGGCGCGATCTTATTTGAAAGATCAAGCCATCGGCGTGCAATGTCCTGATTTTTATGTTCGTTCTTGAGCTTGCTTGCAGTATCGTGATTAAGGATTTTTTGCAATACTTCGCTTTCAGAAACCAAGTCACCGTGCTGGATAGAGTTATGAATGTCTTTTAGGATCTTCTTTACCGCTTCAGAAGTATCCTGATCAACTACCCAGTGAGTTTTAAAGTGCTCGTCATCTTTAATCTTCGAGAACTGATCACCAAGAACCAGATACAAGTGGACATGGTTTTGAGTTAGGCGATCATTCGACATGTGGTCAAGCAAATGTTTTTCTTCTACAACGCCACCAAGGGTTTGCATGATTTCAGCCATCTCGTCGAAAATCTGCTTCGCTTCGTTAAATGAGCTTGATTTTCGAATTGCCTGTAATGCAAAGTTTTCGATCTGACGTACACGTTCACGTGTAATTTTATATTCTTGTCCAATTGAATCCAAAGTGCGTCGTTCACCATCTCCCTCAAGTCCAAAACGGTTCACTACCACATATCGCGACCGATCTTGCAAGTTTCCAAGCAATTTTTTAGTCAACTGTTTAGGTTTGAATGTAAGCGAAGCTTTTTTTGTAGACATAATTTTAGATACACTGATGTCGCAATAAATAATATGGTGTAATATGACTCAGTGATACTAGCATACTGACAGATACTGTCAAGTAGCCTTATTTTATAAGCGTTTTTTCTTTAAAAGTTTCTTTAAATAGTATCCTGTGTACGATTCTGCATTGTGTGATACATCCTCGGGAGTCCCCTGCGCGATAATATTTCCGCCCCCAGACCCCCCTTCGGGACCAAAATCAATCAAATAATCTGCGCATTTGATTAGATCCAAATTGTGCTCAATAGTGATGACGCTATTTCCACGTTCAACAAGCTTATTTAATACACCGATAAGGTTACGGACGTCTTCGTAATGCAAACCGACAGTAGGCTCGTCAAGCAAGTAAATGGTTTTTTGAGTTAACGGTCGATACAATTCGCTCGAAATTTTAACACGCTGTGACTCACCACCCGAAAGAGTGTTGGCCTGCTGACCAAGCTTGATGTATCCAAGCCCAACAGCATCAAGTGTTGATAGACGATCATAAACTTGAGGGATATCATTAAAGAATTCAAGCGCCTCGTCGACGGTCATTTCAAGTACCTCGAACACATTCTTGTTACGATACTTAACCGACAAGGTTTCTTTATCAAACCGCTTTCCATGACAGACATCACACGTAACATACACGGTCGGCAAAAAATGCATCTCGACTGCGACTGTTCCTCGGCCTTCACATGCCTCGCAACGTCCACCCCCGCGTTCAGATTTTACGTTAAAAGAGAAGCGGTTTGCTTTCCATCCACGCGCACGCGCCTCATTTGTCGAAGCGAAAAGTTCCCGAATCGGTTCCCATGCCCCAGTATAGGTTGCCGGGTTACTGCGGGGCGTGCGGCCAATGACCGACTGGTCGACCATAACGATGCGTGACACCGACTTATCACCTTCAAAGTGATCGACATTGTACACCTTTGCACTACGATGCTCGCGGTCGTAGCGAGCCAACAGGTTCTTATACAAAATATCGTACATAAATGAAGACTTGCCTGAACCCGAAACGCCGGTAATACACACAAACCGACCCAGCGGCACATCAATAGTAAGTTTTTTAATATTATGGATTGCTCCGCCGCGTACCTTTAAGATACCCTTATCAGACATACGTCGTTTTTCTGGAATCTCGATAGTTTTTTCGCCGCGTAAATACGCCAACGTTTGTGAGCGAGGCGGAGCCTTAGGGGCATCAAGCAGTTTTTGCAAATAATCAGCAACTAAAACCTCGCCACCATGACGACCTGCACCAGGACCGATATCGATAATATAGTCCGATGCGAGCAGAGTATCTTCATCATGTTCAACGACAATGATGGTGTTACCGATATCCCGCAGCTTCGTCAAAGTCTTGATCAGACGATCGTTATCTCGCTGATGCAAACCGATAGTCGGTTCATCAAGTACATATAATGCACCTACAAGTTTTGTTCCCAACTGTGACGCCAGACGAATACGTTGGGCCTCGCCACCGGAAAGAGTATGCGCGCGACGACTAAGAGTGAGATATGCTAACCCTACATCAAGCAAGAACCTGAGCCGACTTTCGATTTCATTTAATAACGGCTCGGCGATTGCCATCTCTTTTTCACTCAAGGAAAGGTCGTACAAGAAGGTATGCGCATCAGTGATGGTCAACTCGACAAAGTCGATAATTGAAAGCCCTTTGCCTTCCTTGCCTCCTTTGCCAATAAATACATGCAGTGCTTCGGTGCGTAACCGCGTACCTTTACATTCAGGACATACCTCTTCTTCTTCCAATCCGCCAAAGAGCGACTTTGTACCCAATCCGTGGCACGTAGGACATGCACCATAGGGACTATTAAACGAAAAAAGTCGCGGCTCGATTTCAGGAAACACAAAACCATCTTCAGGGCACACCAGACGTGCAGAAAAAAGAGTATCTTCAAGAACAGTCTCATCGGGTGAAACAAACACAATACGAACAAACCCCTCTGCCTCAGTAACAGAACGCTCAACTGCTTCAGCAAGACGCATACCAAAATCTTCAGGAGCATCGTGCATTTCATGAATAGCAAATTCGTCCGCCAACAGATCGATATCATGCTTACTGGTCTTATTAAGATTGATACGCTCACGCAATTTTTTCATCTCACCATCAACCCGCGCCTGCGTGTACCCCGTGCTTAAGGCATCGTACAATAATTGATAGTATTCACCCTTGCGACCACGAACTACGGGTGCAAAAATGCGGACACGGGTTTCATCCCATGCTACCCCCATTACTTTTTTGCTTCCATGCTGTTCAGTTTCAAACTGCTTAATCTTTGCAATCACGAACTCGCGAATCTGTTCGTTGGTCATCTTGCGAATTTCTTTGCCAGATACCGGGCTATATGGCCGACCGATGCGAGCATATAAAACACGCAAATAATCATAAATTTCCGTAATGGTAGCAACAGTCGAACGAGGATTGTTTGATCGTGATTTTTGATCAATGGAAATCGCCGGCGAAAGGCCAATGATGTCATCCACATCGGGTTTTGGCATTTGCGCCAAAAACTGTCGGGCATACGATGAAAGTGATTCAACATACCGGCGTTGTCCTTCAGCAAATATGGTATCAAAAGCAAGCGATGATTTACCCGAGCCCGAAAGACCCGTAATGGCAACCATTGCATTTCGCGGCATTCGCACAGTAATATTTTTAAGATTATGAGTACGAGCACCTTTAACAACGATTTCCCGCTCACCTTCGGTAAAATGATGGGTTTCTTTTTGATGTTTAGTTTCTTTTTTCGGCATCTTACTAACGTACCCCATGGCGCATAAAAAATCAAACACAAAAAAACAGGGGTCTTTATAACCCCCTGTTTGTTTTACGTGTACATCGCAGTGTTATTGCTGCGAAATTTAACATACTCAGCAAGTGCGGCTTCTATTGAATATGCACCGTGTTGCAAATACTGCGAATGGAGAAGCCATCCCGATATCCCGCAGGATAAGGCTTTTTGTAGTCCCTCGGCAGATTCTACCCCTCCACCCATCGCAATAATTTTAATATTGGATGGCAACATTTCCCGGAGCGCAGATAATTGTGGCGTTGAAAACACTTGGGTCAATGGCCCAATAAAACTTCCACCAGACTTGCCATCATTATATAATATGAAAGGCTTTAGCTTATCCATTGAATTCAATTCAATGCCCTGTAAGGGGCCTGGCGCAATAACCGTTGTAACATTGCCTGACGCAAAGATTACGTCTGCAATGGCTGCAAGTGTTCCTGTATTGCTTCCAAAAAACCTTTTGTCCGTAAGTTTTATGGTTAAATTTATTTTGGATAATTCATTCGCCAAGTATCTTAAGTATAGGACCAATTCCTCAGGCAGCCAAATGTTATAGTACGGCAAAGTAACCCAAACTTCAATTTTCAGAGCCTTCAGGCGGTCAAGAATTAGTTTCAACAGAAGCGGATCATAACCATGTATCAACCCTCCCGTAAGACTTAGGTCAATATTTATGGCATCCGCCTTAGTATCAATGCACATTCTGTAAATTTCATCTGCAGCCTCCTCTCTTTGCCCGTCGATATAAGGGCATGCATACGACACGACCAACTTTTTACCTAACTCGCGCGTTTTTATATGCACAGAATCAGCAAATTCCTTCGCGGCAATTACTCCAGGATTTCCGTTGTTTATTTCGTATAACGTCGTTGATGTTTCAGAATGTCGCTGAAATGAACTGCCAGGATAATCACCTGTCGTGTAGCTCCTTGCACTGGGAGTGTAGGTACCCAATATCAAATGAGTGATACTAGTTTGTAAAATCTCGGTTACTTTTTTTGGGTCATTTTTAATACACCCAGGAGCTACGCCAATAACACTTGCCTGAAGCTTAAGCTCGTCTAAGATTTCTTCTTCATTCATATATTTCGGTTTTTGTTCCCACGCAAACTACCACGAAAAAACGCCCCTTTCAAGGCGCTTCTCATTATGCGTTATTGGCACCATTTAAGAACGTTGCGGCTTTTTCATAGCCTTTCGTCATCAGGATCTCAAGCCCTTCTTTTACCTTTGGCGCCATTTTTTTCAATATCTCAAGTTCCGACTCGGTAAAATTACCCAGCACATTCGGCTTTATGAATTTTCCTTCGGTATATCGCTGAGCCAAGCCGATGCGCACGCGGTAGTAATCGCTTCCTCCTAAATGTGCCGTAATTGACTTGATGCCATTATGGCCTGCATCGCCTCGCATATACGAAATCTTTACTTCACCAAGCGGCACATCGACTTCGTCGTGCAAAACGATAAATTGATTGTTCTCGATGCCGTACTTTTTCTTCACATACGATGCCGAGATTCCCGACTCGTTCATAAATGTCTGAGGCTTCAGCAGTTCAACTTGAGTACCCGCAAAATCTACTTTCACCTGATGCGCCTTTGCCGGCTTGGTGTGTTCATACTGCAGATTAGGAAACATATAATCAAGCAAAAGCCATCCCGCATTGTGGCGAGTTTTAGCTAACTTTTCGGTTGGGTTACCAAGGGCAATAATGCAATACATATACGCAATATTACAAGACTTCTTTATTATAGCAACCTTCGCAATATACTTTTTCTGGATGATCGGGCGAATAACTCGTTTCGAAAGTATTTTCGCATTGGCCTGAATGATTATGCCCTTCTTTCTTGCAATCACACTGTCGATTCCATAAATTTGAAGGGTTTCTAAAAGCGATACGCCGCGCGATGCGACAATTAAAACAATGACGCGGGATCGGGATATTCATTTTGCGATACAAGTCGAGCTCTTGCGAAACTATCTTGTAATTGCGTTCACACAATTCGCACGTGAGCACTTCATTTAGCATCGAATCTTGCACATCCGCAATAGCATCAGGGAGATCCTTTACTGCAAGCGTTCCTTGCCCCATCGGCTTACGTAATTCGTCTTGCCAGCGATAGCTTTTTGCAAGTGCCTGCTCTTTCGTTAGTGGATAGTAATCATTTGCCAATGTTTCATTATACCCAAGATATGATCGTTCAGCTGGAAAAAATTCACCGAACGTCCCCTCGCGCTTCATTGCTTCTATGACCTTAGGCAGGAGTTCGTTATATTCGTCTTTTGTATATTTTTTATTAAAGATCGAATACGAACCTTTACGAATACTAAAGCAACCAAATAGATATTCCGACGAGTGGCAGTTTTCACAATAAGCAATGTAGGAGTTTTTCCAAGATTCGATGCAAAAGCGCACCATGTATCCGTGGTCAGGAGTGATGCATTCGTAACAATACTGGCATTCGCCTCCTATGGTGCAGTCATAACAATTTTTTACGGTATCGCCATTTTCAAAGTTGACACTGTCCTCGACGCGCGTGATGTTGAAGCAGTTCTTAGCATTCTTACTGTTGATCAAATCATTACCCGTGCATTCGACACAGTTAGTAAAATTCGCATGCCTACGCGGAAATAGTGCAATGAAATTAGTAAATTCATCATGTGCTTTTTGCGAGCCACTCCAGGTATTAAGCTTATATTCATCAACAATCTTTCTGTATTCATCCTTGCTGTACTCTTTATTTTTAAAGCAATATTTTTTTTGACGGAGTCCGATACACATAAAACAATCAGTGCAGCCTTTGCAATCGTAGCAATATGCACAATCGGAAAGCCCAGTCGAAAAATAAACGTTACGACACTGATAGCAGTCAAGTACCATAATACTGTCGTATAGCAGCTGATCGTTTCCAAATGCACTATCACAATCAACACAATCTTTAACATTAGCACTGTAGCGCGTATATAAGCAGTTCTCATCACGCCACGACACAAACAACATGTAACAGTTTTTCGAAAATGCGACATCCTGTGTATATTCACACCCAACACTTGCAATACCATTATCATTAATCAAGGCGGGAGCTGGGACACTGCGTTGCAGCTCAATGATTTGATCCATAATAGGCCGCGTAAAATCAACGTCTACGCCATACGCATACGGATCCCAATTATCGCTATTAAAACATGAATTACAGTACACATTCAGGCCATTGTTTTGTGCATGGATCGAGATTATCTTCTTGCCGCAAAGTCCACACTCCCACGGGTACAAGTTTAAATCGTCTCGCCACGCCAAACGCCGCTGTCGTCTACAGTCGTAACACAAAGTCGGCGGCGGAACTTCTAGCTTTTCGTAAAATCCCAAATCGTCATTAGTAATTTCAAAGCTTATCGCACAATTTTTACAGGTCTGTTTCTTGCTCATATATGCTTTTTAATTGCCTCGATGACTTCTGGAAACGTATCCTGCGGATAAAAGTGACCCCCATTTTCCAATTCGTAATAATCGGCATCAAGCATTTTTGCCACATGGCGCGCTTCTTCAATAGGAATAAACTGATCATCAATCGCGTTAAATTCGACAACCCATTGTTGATTATTCTTTATCGCCTCCCAATCCCATGGCGAATCAAAATATTCTGCGTCAATCTCGGACTGGATGCCCATGTGCGTATGATAGGTGCCAATTAATACTGAACCAAGAATTTTATGGTTCTGCGCATAGCGCATTGCAGCGATTGCCCCCGTTGAATGACCGATCAAAATAGTATTTTCGTCCGGGTTCAATGATTCGATATAAGGCATCCAAATTGATTCACGACCAATTTCAGAATCAGGAAAAATTCCCGGCGAAATTACTTTGATACCTAATTTTTCAAGCTCGGTTTTTAAATACGGAAAAAAATTCTGGTTTGTATCACCTCCACCATTTCCGGGCAAAAAGATTACGCGAATGTTACTTTTCATATCTTTTAACAAATGCCAATACTTCGGAACGTTGCGGTGAATTTGAAGCACCAAATCGCTGAACCTTAAGTGCCGAGGCGGCATTCGCAAGATGGATTGCATCACGAATAGACTTCCCCTGGGCCAACAATGCGGCAAATGCGCCAGTAAAGCAATCGCCTGCACCCGTAGTATCAGCAGCTTTTACCTTGAATACAGGCTCATACCAGGTATATACCGGATCTGCATATACGATACCGGTTTTACCAAGTGTTACCAGCACGGCTGTATTCGTTTTTACGGCAAGTTTTTGCGCTGCTATAGTAATCGCTTTTTTGTTTTTACCATCAACTTTCTTATTTATATAAAATGAAAGCTCGGTTTCATTTACACATAAGATATCGGTATATTCAATAATTCCTTCCTCAAGCTGAAGTGCCGGTGCAGCATTTAAAATGGTAACCACTTTCCTTTCTTTTGCCTTTTTGAATAGTGCAAGTATGGATTTTTGCGGCACCTCGAGTGTCGCTAGTGCAACATCGCCATCCGAAAATGACACACCTGAAGACTTCAAAGTAGTATCGGTATTTGCGCCACTTGAGACAGCAATGACGTTTTCCCCATCCTTCGAAACCATGATCATCGCTACCCCAGTTGGTTTTTTTGATTTGGATACAATAAGTTTCGTAAATTTTTGTGATTTTAGAAATGACAAAACATCTTTTCCAAAACTATCGCGTCCAATGGTGCCAATGATCGCGGTCGGCGCTTTCATACGATTTGAAGCAAGTGCTTGATTAAGCCCCTTACCGCCGGGAATATACGATACATCACCGCCAATGACCGTTTGTCCAGGATTTGGCGCCGAATCAACGGGTACTGTAATATCCATATTTATGCTTGCGAGTACGATGACTTTTGACATAACTTAATTATAGCATTTTTATAAAAACTCCTGCTGATAACACTCTTTGCAATAAATCACCGGCGCGCGGTCTTTGCCATAATGAGTCTTGAAGTTTTTAGTGCATTTATCACATGTTCGGCTATGTAATTTCATATTATTTACCCAACGGCTTATCTTTTCACTTATTCGGCAAAATGGACAATCTTTAGGGAGTGGCAATCCAAACTGCTGTAAAAATCGAAGTTCTTGGACAACAATTTTGAAACCTCGATTACAAGTAGCACATCCGATTACATCTTCAAGAATCGAGTCGCGAGTTTCTTGAATGGTACCAGGAAGTTCATTTACAGTTTTCGTAATAGTATATTCCTTTTGTTCAGGCTCAAACCATCGTAATCCTTTCGCAATTACTTGTTCTTTCGTTAGTGGAAAAAATTTGTGCGCAAACGTATCATTATAAAAATGAGGAGAAAATTCGAGTGGAAAAAATTCTCCGTACTTATATGTATGTCCATCAGTGGTTATATATGGCCGCACATTCATGTCTTCGATAATTTCTGCTCTGAGTTTTTCGTATTCTTCTTTAGTATACTGTTTGTTTAAAATACAATATTCAGGCTTACGCATCGAAACACATCCAAAGTGATGCGAACCCGCCGTGGTTAACTTGGAATACTCGACATCCGAAATACTAAATCCTGACTCATGAGAGAAACGTACATTGCTCGCCTGCCCGCCCACTGTCATGCACTCATATAGTAATTCAGCGCTTTCGCCCCAATCGGTATAATCATAGCAATCACGGTTAGGCCCTAGCTTAAGCAACATCGCAAATTTGGAATCCTCGCAATCTACGCATTCGTAACATTCTTTACAGTTTTTACA
>CAYZZD010000011.1:0-11149 GCA_964482675.1 uncultured Candidatus Saccharibacteria bacterium | reverse complement strand
ATGAATCATTAGAAGGTGAGCAAATGAAACGTGCAGATGTTGAATTTGCTGCACTATAACCAGCCTTGCGACCGATCATGACAGAACCGAATGTACGTTCAGCAAGCGCTCCTGCAGATGTCCCCATAAAAATACTTTCCCATGTATCAGGCGATGTATCGCCGGCATTTTTACCAATGAATATTGAATTATAAGAATTAGTCGAATCCCGCCCCGCATATGCACCAAAAAAGTTTGCATTTTTTGCGCCTACTGCACGAATACCAGCATTATCACCTATGAAATTAGAATGCTCGGCGGTAGTAGCAGCATCTCCTGCCCCATATCCGACAAATACTGAATCTTGGGCATCCGTTGCGCCTCGACCGGCATTCGTACCGATAAATACGGTATGGACAGTTGATGCATCTGGCCCGCCTGCACTAGTACCCAACCATGTCTCGGTACCCAATACGTTTGTTGACCCTGCCAGGTTGGGTGTAGAAACAGTCCATGACAATACACCAGAAGAACTACTGGTAAGTATTGAATCAGGACGCTCGGGCGCTGTAGAAGGAAAAGTATATTCGACTCCCGCAATAGTTATCTTGCCATTATTAGCTACTTTAAATAAGGGATTGTTCTCTGTGTCAGTAATCAAAAATGGATCTGCTCCAGGGAGTATCGATCCCGGCACTGCATCTGCAGAATAAAGTTCAACGGGATTATTAAAATCTGCGATAGGAGTATGCCCAACCGCTGTCGTAAATGTTACATACACACCATTGTCCAATAACTGTGGTATTCCTACAGTAATAACAGAAGGCTCCATACTTCCCCCTTCACCACAGAGGCCGTTTTTTCCCCAAACAAAACGGTCTGTTTCAAATCCATTATCAGGTGCTGTATCAAAAACTCCTAATAAATATGTACAGGTAAGCATTCCGGAATAGTTGCCCGAAAACGTCGCATCGTGAACATCAGCAGGATTTCCCCCGTAGGATGTTTCACCAATTGAACCTTCTACACTTTGTTGCGAAGCATAGATATGAACTAACGCCTGAGGCGACTTCGTTCCTACTCCCAAGCTATGATTTGCTGCATCGTAGAAAAAATTACGATCCTGAGATAATTCGTTATCAGAATTTAAGAATAAGAGTCCTCCCGCTGTACCAGAACTTACTGTGTCTCCAATCGAAACACCTTGACTAATATCTACCGAACAACCACTATCTCCTGGATGACAATCTGGATTCATTGTTTCACCTGGACGGTATTTTCCTACTGCTAAAACTGATGACGCATAGGTCACACCGAAAATAATTAGGCACAGTGGTGCTATCTTGAAAAAAAGAATTTAGACATGAGCTTGTTTGCGCCTGTATTATACCACGAATAGAAAAACAAAAAAACGCCGTACGGCGTTTTTTTGTTTCGTGAAGCGTATCTGTAACCTCCAAGCAATCCTGCACACCCTGGGGCATGCAGTCTGGTAGTGTAATAAGGATAGATCCAGACAGGTGCGTACAAGCGCAAACACCAGATCGTCCTACTTATAAAACCAATTGCTTTTTGAGACCCGATTGCTTAGAGATTACAAATCTTCACAACGGCGACTAGTATATCGTGTTTTGACACAAGCGCAAATAGCGTGTTGTGGACAAACTGTGGAAAATATACTCTTATTTGATTCTTGAGAGCATTATATCAGTTTTAAATATAAAAGTCAAGTTTTGATGGAAAAAATGCTATCATGTGAACAAAATAACCCATAAATCATTGCGTTACAAAGGTTTTTTACCTATCAAGTATCGCCCAGAAAGCATCGCTATGGTATACTCGCCCTATGAGCGAGCAAAAGAAAGAACATACCACCTTAGACCCCAAGCTTCGCCCTGCCTCATGGGACGAATATATCGGTCAAAAAGGAGTAAAGGATAATATTCACTTACTTTTGACGGCCGCCGTTGCACGCAATCAGCCACCCGAACACATTTTGTTTTACGGGCCACCAGGACTTGGAAAAACCACCCTTGCCCATCTGGTTGCAAAAACTGTTGGAGCGGCACTTCGCATTACCTCGGGCCCTGCTATTGAAAAAGTGGGCGACTTGGCAAGTATTTTAACCAACCTTCAAGAGGGTGACATTTTGTTTATCGACGAAATCCATCGGTTGAATCGGCGCATCGAGGAGGTGCTCTACCCCGCTCTTGAGTCGGGTGTTTTAGATATCATTATCGGCAAAGGCCCCAGCGCGCGTACTGTACAGTTAGGATTGCCGCCATTTACTTTAATTGGAGCAACAACGCGCATGGCAGATATATCAGCCCCATTACGTTCGCGATTTTCAGGCGGAGTACACCGGCTTGAGCCCTATAGTGTCGAGGATATCGAAGAAATTATCGAGCGATCAGCAAAAATCTTGGAAGTGCAGATCAATAAGGCAGGAAAAACTGCGATTGCAAAACGAAGTCGTGGTACACCTCGAACTGCGAATTACTTATTAAAACGTGCTCGTGACTTTGGACAGGTGCACGAGAAAGAACTGGACGAAAAAACCGTCACCGAGGCACTAAAAATGCTTTCGATTGATGATAACGGATTGAACGCGATCGATCGTGCATACTTGAAGACACTTGCCGAAACATACATAGGGGGTCCGACTGGAGTTAAAACATTGGCCGCATCAATGAATGAAGAAGATGCAACACTCGAAGATGTAATCGAACCATATTTGATGCAAATTGGTTTTATCGAAAAGACTCAGCGTGGGCGTGTGATTACTGATGCAGGGTTAGAATATCTTGAATCTAATAAATAATATATGGCTGGGCACAATAAATGGGCACAGATAAAACGAAAAAAAGCGGCAAATGATGCTGGACGATCACGAATGTTTGTAAAACTCTCACGTGCGATTTCTGTTGAAGCAAAAAAGGCCAAAGGTGATAAAACTGCGCCCGGCTTGATTGCAGCAGTTGAAAAAGCGCGTAAGGCTAATATGCCAAACGATACGATCGACCGCGCTATCGCAAAAGCATCCGAAGCAAAAGATATGATGCCAGTACTATATGAAGCATACGGCCCTGCTGGCGTGCAGTTGATAATAGAAGGCCTGACAGATAACAACAACCGCACGAGTCAAGAATTGCGCCATTTGCTGGATACTCACGAAGGAAGTTTAGGGACACCTGGTTCCGTAATGTGGAATTTTACAAAACAAGACAACGAATACATTGCACAAAGTTTTGTTTCGATTGATGATGATAGCGCCGAAAAGGTCGAAGCCCTCATTGAAGCCCTAGAAAACCATGACGACGTTCAACAAGTTGCCACCAACATCGGCGACGAATAGCGCAATAAAAATCCTTGGTATCGATCCTGGGTATGATCGGCTAGGATTGGCGATCATAGAAAAATCCCTTGCTGGAGAAAAAGTTCTCTGGAGCACCTGCTTTACACCACCCCATCGGGGCAACATCGAGAAACGCCTTGAAGCAATATGGATCGAATTAAAGAATACTTTTGCTACTCATACCCCTGATTTAGTAGGAATCGAGGCAGTATTTGCTGAACATAATGTTTCGACGGTAATTGGTGTAGCTCAAGTGATTGGATTAGTGCGCGCCCAGGCTTTTGATCATCATATTGAAGTCCATACCTTTACACCCTTGCAAATAAAAGCCGCAGTAACAGGCAACGGGCGTGCATCAAAGGCGGATATGAACAAAATGACACGTCTTTTGGTAAACATTGGGGATAAAAAAACCCTTGATGACGAAATGGACGCCATTGCAGTTGCCCTGACCACAAGCGCTCACCTAAAAAACATAAAGCCTGTGTAAAAAACTCTTGCACACTTTTTTTAAGTATGTTACATATCTGGATATAAAAGCCCTCGGGCATTATAAGAATAAGACAACGATACAATACGCTATGTACGAAGACGACAAGTACACCGATGATTACGATGAAGAAGAGGATTCTGAGGATGCCGAAGAAGGGTTTTTGGATGAGGATGACCTTGATGAGGACGATGCTGATGACTTGGCCGAAGTCCTTGCTGATGATCCAGAACTCGCTGATCATCACAGTGAAGACAGCCTTGGAAACGAATTTGGCTCAGAGGCAGATTCGGACGAAGAAGCTGATGACTTTAGTGACTAGTACTACACTAATCCCCTGCGCAAGCCGGGGATTTTTCGTTACCTGCAGGATACTTTAAAAACAACAAAAGTGTGCTACAGTAACAACATATGACAGTAATTACAGATGAACAAAAAATTAACGAGGTGCTAAACCGAGGCGTCGAAGAGATCTTTGTCAAAGATCATCTAAAAGAAATGCTGCTTTCAGGTAAACAGCTTCGAATCAAATTCGGAATTGATCCGACGGGTCCTAAAATTCATATCGGGCGTGCCGTTGCACTGCGCAAGTTACGAGCGTTTCAGGATTTAGGTCACCAGATTGTATTGATTGTCGGTGATTTTACTGCCCGCGTTGGCGATGCATCCGATAAAAGTGAAAAACGTCCCATGCTTACCCGTGAACAGATTGATGACAATTTACGGGAATACAAAGAGCAATTAGGAAAAATCATCGACATGAGCAAAGCCGAGGTGCGCTATAACAGCGAATGGCTTGGGGCACTCGATTTTAATAGTATTGCAGAGCTAGCCGAGCATTTTTCCGTACAGCAAATGCTTCGTCGTCGCAATTTCAGTGATCGATTCGAGCAAGGAAACGAAATTTCTCTGCGGGAGTTTTTATATCCCCTTATGCAGGGTTATGACAGTGTCGCAATAAAGGCAGATGTCGAAATTGGAGGTTTTGACCAATTATTTAATCTCCAGGCGGGAAGGGTATTGCAAAAGGCACATCATATGAACGAGCAAGATATCATGACAGTACAAATGATCGAGGGTACCGATGGACGCAAAATGTCTACCTCGTGGGGTAACATCATCACAATTGTTGATGAGCCGAATGACATGTTTGGAAAAATAATGAGTGTCCGTGATGATTTAGTAAGTAAATATCTTTTACTGTGTACAAATATCGCAGAACACGAGATTGCCATTTTAGGGCAAAACGGCAATCCGATGGATACCAAGAAGCGACTAGGGCGTGAATTGGTTACCTTATATCACGATGCAGCCGCAGCTGATGCCGCACAGAAAAACTGGGAGAAAACATTCTCTGAAGGCGGTATTCCAGATGACATCCCGACTATCACCGTCTCTGCTGGCAGTTTACTGGGTGATATATTAACTGAACATGCCTTAGTAGAATCAAAATCTGATTTCCGACGACTGATCGACGAAGGTGCAATAAAAATCATGACGGACACCAGTGAAGAGAAAATTACCGATTACAAACACGCTGTTTCAGATTCGATAATACTTAAGGTGGGTAAGAAAAAATTCATAAAAATACACACCTCATAATACAAAAAGGTCGCTACACAGCGGCCTTTTTGTATGCCATAATGACTTCATGGAAAAGAAAAAACATATAACAGATGGTATAAAAAAAATGCATAAACATGTAGCACCCGTACTACATCATGCTCACAAGGTAAGCCATAAAGTACATAAGCACACGAAGCGCATCCCTACGATGGCATGGATTTACGGCATTGCAGGATTGGCGCTTATTTCTATTACGGGCATTATTGTCTGGGGAGTTATCCTGCAAATACCGAATATCGAAAGTTTTGACACACGTAAAGTAGTCCAATCGATCGACCTGTATGATCGCGAAGGCAAAAAGCTGTACTCAACTGGAGGAGACATCAATCGTATCGTCATTGATAGTCCAAACATCAGCCCATACATAAAAAATGCGGTAGTCGCAGCTGAAGATTCAAAGTTTTACACCCACAAAGGTGTTGTAGTGACATCAACAATACGTGCAGTATTTTTAACCGTATTAAGTAAGCTGGGCTTGCGCAGTGGTCCTATCCAGGGAGGTTCAACTATTACCCAGCAGGTAATCAAAAATGCACTCCTAACCACTGATCAGACCGTGGTTCGTAAAATGAAAGAATGGATCTTGGCATTTAAGATCGAGAAGCGATACACAAAAGATCAGATTTTAACTATTTACCTTAACGATGCGCCCTATGGTGGCCGTATGTATGGTATTCGAACAGCAACTGAGGCATTTTTTAATAAAGAACCAAAAGATGTTACCCTTGCAGAAGCCGCATATCTCGCTGCGATTCCAAATGCCCCAAGCTATCTTTCTCCGTACGGAAAGCACGCTGACGCGCTCGAGGCGCGAAAGAATTACGTACTGGGACGGATGCTTGAACTTGGCCTTATATCTCAATCAGAATTTCAAAGTGCAAAAAGCGAAGCGGTCGCCTTTGCAGAACGCGGCGATCAATCAAGCCATGCGATCCACTTTGTCGAATACGTAATGTCTACACTGCCTGATATCATTGACGAATCGGTCATCGAACGAGGCGGTCTGAAAATTTATACAACGCTTGATCTTGAACTCCAAGAAAAAGCCGAAAAAATTATTCGTGATCATGCCCTAGCATCAGAAAAGGAATGGAATGCATCAAACGCCGCCTTAGTCGCACTTGACCCAAAGAACGGTGACATTATTTCTATGGTTGGCTCACGAGGATACAGTGACCCTGATATTGATGGTAAGTATAATATCGCATTAGCAAAACGACAGCCTGGTTCAGCATTTAAACCAATTATCTACGCCACTGCATTCGAACAAGGATATACTCCGGATACTGTAGTATTTGACACCCAAACTCAATTCGGTACCGACTGTCCTGTTGGCAGTATGTCTGATACTCCTCCTTGTTATGCCCCAAGTGACTATGATGGATTATACAAAGGCCCTATGCGGTTACGAAACGCACTTGCAGAATCACGCAACGTTCCCGCGGTGAAATTGTTTTACATGGTAGGCATTCAAACTGCGCTTAGCAAAGCGAAAGCTGCGGGTATCAGTACACTTGCCGATGCAAATCACTATGGACTAACATTAGTGCTTGGAGGTGGCGAAGTAACACTACTTGATCTGACATCCGCCTATGGATCATTCGCAAACGACGGTACCCACGTTGCAGCACGTGCGATTACTCGAGTCGAAGATGAAAATGGCACCGTCATAGCTACAGTAGAATCAAAAGGTGATCCGGTATTTAGCCCTGAAGCTGTACGAGAATTAAATGATGTCCTTTCAGACAATGTTGCCCGAACACCATTATTTGGTGCTCAGTCAGGATTGTATTTTGCTGGCACTCCCGTTGCTGCAAAATCAGGTACGACAAACAATAACAAAGATGCATGGCTAATTGGTTATACGCCAAATTTAGTCGTCGGAGTATGGAGTGGTAATAACAACAATACTCCAATGAAAAAGGGTTCGGCCATCAACATTAGACCATGGCGTGCGTATTTTGATGCAGCCTTTACCAAGATCCCTTATGAACCTTTTATTGCACCAGCACCCATATCACCTGACACAAAACCGATTTTACGCGGTGTGTGGCAAGGCGGGGACACCTTTACTATTGATACTGTTTCTGGAGGACTCGCCACTGACTTAACACCTCAAGAAACACGAAAAGAGTTTGTCGCATCACCCAATCCTCATGATATTTTGCATTGGATCACGCGTGGTAATGTTACTGGACCATCCCCATCAAACCCCGCAAGCGATAACCAATACGCGCGATTTGAATTCGGTGCTCAAAACTGGATAGCGCTGCACCCTGAAACAATACAAACAACACAAAAACCAAATTTCCACGATAATATCCACACAGAGGAAAACATGCCAAAAATCACACAATTAGACTGTGAGGGGATTTCGTCAGGCACGGTCCATTGTGAAGCATCAGTTGAACATGAAGAACCATTGATGAGTTTTACGGTTTCAGTAAACGGCATTAAGGCGCTCACGCAGACGCAAAGCAATAGTATGATCTCGTTTGACATCCCGGTACTCGACTTTATCGAGAACACTGAAGCTGGTTTTGAAATAACATTAACTGTTACAGACACCGTATACAGTAAAGCAAGTGAAACTGTTTTGACTACGCTACAATAACCGTACTAATACGCGCTATATGAACCCCAAGGGCACGTAATTCAGTAATAAAAACTGATTCGTGATTACGAATATACGCTGCAACCGCAGTGGTGCAGAATATCTTCAACGAACTCCCTTTAATCATGACGGCATCTTGATGCAACACAAGATTGTGCTGTTTAAGCACAGTGCAAATTATCTTTTTTTGCTGTGCACCATTTTGAGTAATAGCTGAATATTTTTTAAAGTAATCAAGTATGTGGTTCATACTTATCCCGAAATCGGCATTATAATATAACGATAAGACATGCCAGTATGGGGCACAAAAAGCAAAGGCTTTTGATCTCCTTCAGAAGTGATGATTACAGTATCAGTATGGGCGCGCTGTAAAAAAGGGATAACATATCCGGCATTAATCATACACGTAAGTGCACTCCCTTTGATTTGTGCGCGCACTACTACCACAGCTGAACCACTTCCTTGGTTTTGCGAAGCGATCGTGCAAATACCTGCCTTGGGGTCAACAGTTAATTTTACTTTATGGAAAACATCAGAAAAAGCGCCACAGAGCTTAAAAGACGAAAGAAGTTCTGATGTACTAATTACGCATTCAGTTGCCGCTGAAGTAGGCATAATGCGTTCATATTCAGGAAACGATCCTTGCGCCAACTGAATACGTACTACTAAATTTTCAACAGTACACTGGAGAGTTGAGTCAATAACCGAAAGCGTACATTCGGTCTTTTCATCAAAAGTTTGAATAATCTTTGCAACCATTGTAAGTAACGGTTGCGGAACAAGGACCCCATCAGAAAACATATGATGATTACCTTTTATTTTTATTTCTGCGAGCCGGAATGAATCAGTTGCAGCCGCGACACAGTTTCCATCAATAGTCTTAATAAACACATTCCCTAGCTCAGGGTGTGCCTCACCTGCAGCAGCTGCAAACGACACAGTATCAATCATAGTAACACAATCTCGTACAGACATCTTAAGGCCGTCGCTGGCGGTATTTTCTTGTGGTACAGGAAAATCATCCTTGGGATACAAAGGCACATCAACTGTTACCTGGGCTGCAGTAATACGTAATACGCCACCATCTACAACACATTCGCACTGCTCGTCTTTTACATACTGAAGTGCCTGCAATATACGAGCTCCATCACATAATAATTCACCCTCTTCGGCAACACGCGCTAAAACAGTATAAAAAACAGACGATCTAAGATTAGTTGTATAAAACATTAGCGTATTTCCCGACGCGGCTACATAGACTTTTTCAAGAACAGAAAGAAGTACCCCTTTTCGTGATAGCGTTTCTACCGCCACTAAAGCCTTTTTGAATTTTTCAACAGATACGGTGCATTTCATAGTAGTGAATCTTATTGATATAAAAAATAAATACAATTATTAGTCCTGTGTATACTGGGGAATACGTAGTATCTTTTGCAATATAAGGGGATTTTTAGTTTTTTTCTCAAAGTACATATCTAAGTATGTGTGAAAAAGTTTTAGTAAATAAGGATGAGTGTTTTTTATCCTGATTTTTTTCACCAGTTTTTCGAAATTCATACACAGGGTTATGCACTGATGAGAGAGCGGATTCTTTCAATATCTTGATTGAGAGATAGATCTGTTTCAACTTCTTTTTTAATTTTTTCAAATGAATGGATTACGGTAGTATGGTCTTTGCCACCCAGGCTTCGTCCAATTTGCGGGAAAGATACGTCAAAGTCATTTCGTAGAATAAACATCGTTACCTGACGTGCGCGTACTACTTCTTTACGTCGCGTAGCTTCATAAACTGATTCCGGGTTTATTTTATAGTAGTTGGCGACAATCTGGACTAAATCTTCAGTTGCGATTACTCGCTTCGATTTCATGTTGTGCTTAATTAATTGTTTTGCGGAATTTATATCGATCCCCTCTTTTTGCAGCACTGCATGACATGAAAGTGAGTTTACTATTCCTTCAAGTTCACGGATATTTCCTTCGACATTTTGGGCAATAAACATTAATACATCTTCAGGAATAGTATAATTATGGTCATTACATTTTTGACGCACGATTGCGAGTCGTGATTCGTATTCTGGCTTTGATACATCAATCACCATACCAGCAGAACACCTTGATTTTAAACGATCTTCAAGGCCTATAATGAAGTTTGGGTGTTTGTCTGATGAAAAGAGAATCTGCTTATTGTTTTCTGATAAAATATTAAAAAGATGGAACATTTCCTCTTGTGATTTATCTTTTCCTGACAGAAATTGCACATCGTCCATAATAAAAACATCGTATTTTCGATAGCGATCCTTTAGTGTAGCGATACTATTTCCATGAATAGCCCCAACGACATTGGTAACAAACTGTTCAGAGGTCGTGTAGTACACTTGAAGATGGGGGTAGCGTTTTTTTAATTCTTTACCAATCGCCTGAATCAAGTGAGTTTTTCCTAATCCGGTCGGACCATAGATATATAATGGGTTGTAGATACCTGGTTTCGCTAAAATTGCCTGTGCTGCTGAATAGGCAAGCTCGTTAAACGGGCCGACGATGTAAGTCTGAAACGTATATTTTGGGTTTAGGTTATCGCGCTTGTTGATTGCCTGCATTTCAAGAGGTAGTGAGGGTTTTTCACCTTGGCTTCGTATAACAGGAGCAGGTGTTTGGGTTTTTTGAGGCTGGATCGATACGATACATTCGATCATTTTGTAATTGTCGTCGATCTGGCGCACGCACTTCATGATAGTTTTAAGGTATTTACTCGTGAGCCATTCGCGTACAAACTGAGTTGGTACACCAATATACAGGATGCCATTTTCCTCATGGCTAATAAAGGTGTTCTTAAACCATGTTTGAAATCGTGGTTTAGGTACTTCAAGTTCAATCAATGCGAGCACGTCATTCCACATTTGTTCGTACGATTGCATAAGGAACCAGAGTATACCCTGCCTGTGGATAAACTCAAATGGACGACAGAGAAAAGGTATGGGGAAAGCATGGGGAAAAAGTGAAACAGGTCGATAACTTGAAAAATAGTACCCCACCCTCTTCTCTTTTGATTGTATTTCGAAAGGTGTAGACATTTTTTAAAAAATAG